>CAYTUL010000378.1:0-4832 GCA_964441135.1 uncultured Desulfobacteraceae bacterium
GAAAAAACCATAGTCCGGGCGCAGCAGGGAAGCGGTAATTAAATCATGTCAAGATGCAGGCTCATTTTCTCGGGATCAGGGGGCCAGGGTGTCATCACCGCCTCCATAATCATTGCCGAGGCCGCCGTCATCCACGAAGGATTGAATGCCATCCAAGCCCAGGCCTACGGCCCGGAGGCCAGGGGAGGGGCGACCCGTGCCGACGTCATCATCGACGAAGAGGAGATCAATTTCCCCAAGGTCAACCAGCCCAATGTGGTGATCAGTCTCACACAGGAGGCCTACGACAAATTTTCATGGATCATCAGACCGGGCGGGCTGCTGCTGATTGACAGCCGTTATGTCAAGACCCAGCGCAAGGTGGACGCCAGGCAGGTTTCCCTCAGCATGTATGACGCCGTTATGGAGGAGATCGGCAAACCGATCGTTTTCAATATCTGCATGCTTGGAGCCCTGATCGGATTGACAAGGCTTGTCAAGCCGGAATCCATCATGAAGGTCCTTGAGACGAGGATCCCCCGGGAATTTCTGGAAATGAACCGGAAAGCCTTGGATATAGGGCTCGGCCTGACCGAATCCTCACAATAGGCCCCCCATCCGCAGATCCGTCTGAATATTTTGCTCAGAGTTCAGAGGGGATAGCATCTTCTGAATCCGGTCTTCTAATCGCGGTGCTGACCCGCGAGCACGGCGGGGGTACGACCCGCTTATCAAATATTAGTCTATCTTTCGGGATTTATTAAATTTAATTGTTAGTTTGTCATCAGGACTGGTTATTGTATTTTTATTGCCATATAGAACATTCGTCCACAATTTGTTTTCTCCTGGGGAACTGTCCATAGAGATAGATTCCCGGTATTCACAAGCATAAGATGAATTGGAGCGAACCGCCTCATACACTGATGCGTAACGAAAGGCCTGAATACCCTGATTATCCATGATATAATAAAATCCATCAAAATTCCGATAAATCATGGACATATGCGCGTAATAATATTTTCTTTTCCAAAAATATAATCTTGCATTCAATTCATTCCCTGTCAGTTCCATAAGCAGGAGGGCTAAAGCCGAAGACTGGTCGGCACAGACTCCATTTCCTTTCGCAAATAGCATATCAGGGCTGAATAGAACATTTCCATCGTCATAACTTTTTTTATTTTCGATATGATTTTTCAATAAAGCGGACACAACAAGATGATAATCATTTTTTTGAATATCCGGATTGTCTGCAATATAGTCCTGAACCAGCTTCAGGGCCTGATCAAAATTTGAAACCTTGTTGATGTTTCTTTCTCTCTCAAATGTTCTTAACCGGATCTGCTGGGTAGTAACCTGATCAGATATAAAATTAGACGTTCTATCTTTCTTTGATAAATGATTATAGATAAGATCTAACTGATCAAATCTATCCTTCATCCTTTTTATTTCATGGTTTAGATTCTCCTTAGTCTTTTTATCTTTTGTTTCTCTAAGCTTTTTTGACTTCTTCCCTATAGAACCATCTACGTTCCATAGCAAAGCGCTAATAAATTTTTGCATAAACACATCATCAGAAAAGGCATATGGAAAGAGCTCATCGGTTTCGTAAGAGATTAGTTTCATATAATCACGATAAAGATGTATCCGAGGCAGTATTGATATGGCCAGATATTCTGAAAAAAGCCATTGAGGTTCATTTTTATCAAAACGGTAATCAAACCAATGTTTATTAAGCTTGCGAAAGTTTGCAGCCTCAATTATTTTAAATGGACTGTGGGGATACTTTTTTGCTAACTGCCTCCTTTTTTGAAATCTTTTCTGATAATGTCCAAAATAATTTATTAAAGCATAATTAGCTCTATCAAATTGATATTCAGTAAGATTCCGGTCGTCTTGTGCTTGTCCCAAAATGACCCCACACCCATTTTCATTCCCCTCTTTCCTTTTATTAAAAAGGATCTCTTCAAAGTGTTCTACCTTATTATTTAGGTTTAGATCCATATCCTGATAACACCTATAATGTGCATCATATTGTTGATACTGGTTTAGATATACAAGGTAACTATCCAGGATATCTTTCCAAGAGTCTAATTTTAATTTATGATTATCATCCAACTGATTGATAAATCCGTCAGCATTCTGATCCATCTTGATTAAATCTGAATAGGAAATATTTTCATTGATAGTCATTGGATGGATATTCACTTCCAGTTCACTTTGCAGGAATCTATTGATCTCCCATTTCTTATCAAGACTCATCCCAGATAAAGATAATAATACGAATACAACAGGAAAAAATTTTCTCACCATATTTCCCCAACCCCATCTTTTAGAAAGTCAATCTCGGACTGATCTTTAGAGACCTAACGAGCCTTTCGAAAACCCTAAAAACACCGCTTTTGTGACCCCAGACACATTATCTTGACACACAAGGGTTGAATCTATGTGGATGTTTTCTGGTAATCAGGAGCTTATTATTGCGTCATCTTCCAGGATAATCCTCGCGTCGACGGCGACCGCCCCCCTGCCATAGGCGATGAGGGGGTTGATATCCATTTCCTTTATCTCGGGATTTTGCTCGATTAACCGGGATAGTTTCAGCAGCAATCCTTCAAGGTATTCCACGTCGACCGGAGGGTTTCCCCTGTATCCTTCGAGCACGCGGTACGATTTGATCTCCCGGATCATCTCTCCAGCGTCTTCTCCTGATAAGGGTACGATTCTAAACGAGATATCCTTCAGGACCTCAACAAATATACCCCCTAAACCGAACATGAGCATGGGACCGAATTGAGGGTCCCTGGTCATTCCAATAATGAGTTCCAGGCCGGGACGTGCCGTCTTTTGGAGGGAAATTCCTTCGATGATCGCCCCTGGAGCGTTTTGCGACACCGCGGTCATGATCTCATGATAGGCCCTGATAACGTCTTTTTTGTGCTTTAACCCGATTTTCACTCCGCCCATGTCGCTTTTGTGAGTTATTTGCGGCGAGATGATTTTCATGACCACGGGATACCCCTGATCATCGGCCGCGGCCACGGCCTCTTCCTCTGTTTTTACCAGGACCGGTTCCGTGACATCTATTTCATAGGCTTTCAGGAACCTTTTACAACGTATCTCATCCAGGACGGCCGTCGAGGTCGTTTTCATTATTTGCGTGAGAATCGATCTGCCCCCTGATCCGCCTTTTCCCCCTCCCCACTTCCTGGAAGTTTCCCCCCCGGGAGGCATACCTGCTCCGAACCTTGCGAGATGAGATAAGGCCGTAAATGCCCTTGGCTCGCTCGGATAGACCGGGATCCCGTTTGTAAAGAAAAAATCCCGGATTTGCCTTCGTTCCGCTTCCAGATCAATGTCCCGGACACCCGTGAGCTCTTCCGGCAACACGATGACAACGGGCTTATCGAACTTTTTCTTAATATGGATGGGTATCTCTAACAGTTCCTGCTGCTCTTCGAAAGAGGGAGCCGTGGTACCGGAGAAGAATGCGCTCACTTTGACGGAAAAAAATATTCTCCTGATGATAATGACATCAATCCCTTCGCTTGCCGCCACGGCTTCAAGGACCGACTTGAGAAGCCTTAAGGGAGGGTGCGGATTCCCCATGTCGATCGGATTTTTTATCGACGTGCCTGCCGCCGGAAGCAATTCGCGCAGCCGGTTTTCCGTCTCAGGCATAAGGGGAGGCATTCGCATCCCCGCTTTTTCACAGGCGTCTGCACCCACCACCGCGCCTGCCCCGCCACCGCTTATCAATGCCACTCCGGCACCGCATCCTTTCGGCAGACAGGAGAAGCCGATGGTCGTGTCCATGAGCTCTTCAAGGCCTTCGACGTGGATGGCCCGGGTCTGCCTGAAATAGGTTTCCCACACTGTGGTTTCGCCTGCAAGGGAGCCGGTATGGGAAGAAGCGGCGACCGCTCCCATGCGGGTCAATCCGGCTTTCCAGATGATGATGGGTTTTTTTGCGGCATTTGCTCGGGTTATCTCAAAAAACCTACGACCGTCCCTCACGCCCTCCAGATATGCAGTAAAAACCCGCGTATCTTCATCCCCCATGAGATATTCAAGAAGATCCGCCTCGTTAATGTTACAGGCATTTCCATAACTGGCGACTTTGGAGTACCGGATACCCTCCCCGAATGAGCGGGCAATGATGCCCTCGGATAACTGTCCGCTCTGTGCGATGAGCGAAATCCCGCCCCCCTCTCTGGGAAAACCGCCGCCGGGTACAATGGTGATGCCCCCCTTCGGGCAGTACGTACCAAAACAATTGGGCCCCATAACCCGTATTCCCTGCCGGGCGATCCTTCGTATCTCCTCCTCTAAGGCCCGCCCTTCCTCCCCAAGTTCGCTGAACCCCGCACTCAGTATGATGGCGGCCTTTATCTTTTTCCTGAGACAGTCCCTGAGAATATCCGGTGTAAAGCGGGCCGGAATACATATGGACACGAGGTCAATGTTATCGGGAATGTCGAGTATGGAGCGGTATATTTTGAAACCCAGGACCTCATTTCCACTATGATTGACCGCGTATAATCTGCCTTTATAGCCGAAGTCGAGAAGGGCCTGAATGTACCGGGTCCCGTAGGAAAGCAGGGATTCCGACGCGCCGATGATGGCCATGGATTCAGGATAGAAAAAGCGTTTGAATTCAGCAGCTATGTCTGTCATTTTTTTTGCAACCTATTGAGAGATTCATGAAATGATAAATTGATCCTATAACCTCTTTTATACGGCCATTGTTTCCATATCATATCATAATGAAAATTCAACATTTAAAACCAAACCAGTATCATCCGGTTAGGATATTGCATACCAATTTATTCAATGGTCTGCGGGGATCTCTTTGA
>CAYTUL010000379.1:0-4813 GCA_964441135.1 uncultured Desulfobacteraceae bacterium
CGCCTCGCCCGCCCAGGGAAGAGATGTCAATGGTCCTACGGCCGTGTTAAACTCCTCTTGTTGCGTCGACTATGAAAAATACATGGATGGGATTGCCCTGAACCTCCGGATCCACCCGACTGCATTGAGAGGGGAGGATGGCATCGGTAAGCTGCGGGACATGACCAAGGTATATTTCGAGAACGGCGGTATGGAAGTGCAATATAACGTCGTAAGCTCCGAAACCCTGAGGGCCGCTCAGAAGGATCCCAAGACTTACCGCGATCTTGTCGTTCGTATCGCCGGCTACTCCGCCTACTTCGTCGAGCTGAATAGGGACTGCCAGGACGACATCATCAGCAGGAACGAGAACACTTTCTAATAATCCGTCCCCAAAAATGATTCCTGCCTGTTAAGGAGTTTTTCAAGGGAAGGGCTGATTGGCCATTCACCGGCTTCGGCATGATCATTTCCTGATCTGTTATCTTGAAAGGGACAGATCGAATTCCGGCCGTACCATTCTCTCTTCTTCCTTCAGTACCACATCCACGGAGAGCAACGTCCTGCATGAAGGGCAATAATATTCGATCAGAGAGGAATATTCTTTGGGGCACAGGCTGTTCACGGGAGAAAGAAAATCCACGGGGATGGGCCTGGACCTGGCCATGTGCTCGCGTATGTTGGAATCGGGCCCGCATATGGGGATCCCGCATGTGCTGCAGCATATGACCCGGGTTCCCGCTCCGTTTTCTGCAGACCTTATTTCGAGAAAGTCCGAGACTATCTGAACAACCCTCAGATCATTCGGATCGACACCCTCCGTCTTCAGCCTGCCGGCCATACCCGGCCCGGAGATTTCTCCCCTTTCCTTCCGCCCGGCAAGGATGTTGTTTCGCAAACGCTCCGTCTCGTCATAATCCACTGCTTCCCTGCCGCCCTTCAGGGCGACCCCATAAATCCGGGCGGCTATATCCCCGGTAACAAGGCCGTTACCCACGTCACGACAAACCAGCTCAGGGTCCCGCTTGAGGGGGTCCCCGTAGCCGCCTCCTCCGGTTACGACGGATACATGGATGTCCCCGGGCAGGAGCCGGGTCACCGCCTTTGCCTGTAATATCTCCCTAACTGAGGCGTGTATGTCCTTCATTCCCCCGGGTATGGTGCCCCCCTTGAAGATTTCAAATATATCGGACCCGCGTAAGACGACATTCGCGTTAATGCTGGACGGGTAACCGCCAAAAATCCCCCGCCCGCTGGGCACGGAAACACCGGAAGAGATCGTGACGGAAGTGAAGGGTTCCGTGGTGCCATAGGGCGTATAGGCAAATTCAAGACCCACCCCGCCCCGGTACATTCCGTGACCGCAGGTGTCCGGGCAGTATTGACGGTATATCTCGATAATCGGCTGGACGTATTCGTTGATCTCCACATTGGGGATAGCCGCGCGCAGGGAATGTATCAGGCCCCCGCAATCCATACCGTCACGGAAGGTACGCGCCCCGCTTCCCCCTGATCCGCCGTCCGGGAATCCATCCACGAAGTTCCGGCCCCGCTGATCCCTTCCTGACGTGAATATTCCGGTCAGATAAGGCTGCCAGCACGCCTGGGCTTCTTCCTTGTAAACGCTGCTGCAGCAAAGCATTTTGGCGATGGCATTGCTCGCTACATGCTGTGTGGCGAATGCGCCCTGAAGGGACGCCATGCTGCAGCCCGCGGGATAGGCGGCATTATTCACCGTCCCTTCCTCCGCTTTAATCACCACAATATCTTCAAGAGCACCCGTGCTCCACGGCAGATCATAACACAGCATGGCAAGGAGCGGACCCAGGACCCCGCCCCGCAGGCCGGCCGAAGTGCAGTTTATAGAGCCCACGGCCTGCGCGTCCGTTCCTGTGAAATCAAAGGTCAGTCTGGTTCCCTCTTTTATCAGCTTTACCACGACTTTGTAAATGTGATCCGTGATGCCGTCATGGTCCAGATACCCGTGCTCCCACCAGACACCGTCCGGTATCTCAAGCAGCCTGGATTTGAGCACAAAATTGGTGTGGTCAATAATCTGTTCCAATACATCGATGAAGGTGTCCCTGCCGACCTCATCGATGATATTATTGATACGGCGACGGGTCATGATCTGGGAGCTTATCCGGGCCTTCATGTTTAAATAATTTTTATCCGGGATCCGGCAGTTGCGCTGGAGTACGGAGAAAATATCCTTTTGGATCCTATCTTCCCTGACCAACCTTATCGGAGGATAGAGGGGTGCCTCTTCAAAACAGTCCCGTGCCCCTACGACCCAACTGCCTGCCACAGGCCCGCCCACATCCATATCGTGCATGACGATCGCCGTCCAGCAAAGGATCTCCCCCTCCCGGAAAATGGGCGCGGCCAGGGCGCCGTCATTGGCATGCAAGGCTCCGCACCAGGGGTCGTTTGTAAAGAACATGTCCCCGGGCTCAATATCCTCGCCGAACCTCTCCATGACCGATTTGACCACTAGTTCCAACGGTATGGCGTGATGGCCTATATACACGCCCGTGAATACTCCTTTCCCGGCCGCCGTTAACAGGGCGATGTTGAAATCAAAGCCCTCATATATGGCGGGTGAACCGGATATCCTGGCTGCAATGGCTCCCTGCTCATCGTTCAGGGCCCATAGCCGGTGGCGAAGGACTTCAAAGGTTACAGGATCAACCTTTTTAAGGCTCGGCCTCTTGCCGGACATTGCATCCCTCCTCGACATCATAACCGGGTAAGACGGATCGTACCCAGAGAATCCACTCCTCCCCCATACCCGGGAGGAATCACAACGGCATCTCCATACCTTTCCACAATACAGGGACCCGTTAAAAGATCCCCCGCCGCAAGGCCGTCCCCGTCAAATATTTCCGTATCCACGGCCTCCAACTGCCCCTTTACCTCAAAAAAGGCCTCGCGTTTTCCCTTTGGTTTCGCTTTCCTTTTCCGGGCGGCCTCCCGGGAAGACTCCGGGACGGCATCCTCGATAAAAAATGGATAACATCTTCCAATAACCTTACAGGTTATTATTTCCGTGCCGGCCTCCCCGGATTCCGTACCGGTCCCGAAAATCTCCTCGTATTTTTTCTCAAATCTCGGAATGACGGCATCCTGCAGGATCCCGGGAGTAATCGTCTCTTCTGTTATCTCCACTTCAATTTCATGGACCTGCATTTCATAGCGCATGCTCACGGTTTTAACCATTTCCACCCTTTTTGATGAAATCCCTTCCCCTTCGAATTGAGAGAGGACCTCTCCTGTCAGCGCTTCCATGGTATCGGTAAGATTCTTGCATTCCTCCATTGAGTAAGGGCTTGCCATCCTGCGGGAGGCCATTGCATAGTGGGAGATCGGACTGGTCAACATACCGAAGGCGGAAAAAACAGTCGCGTTCGACAGGATATAAATGGATTTAACCTCCACATCGGCGCCATAAAAGGCGACGTGGGTCGGTCCCGCGCCGCCGTAGGCGATAAGTGAAAAATTCCTGGGGTCGAAACCTCTTTCCACGGTGCATTTTCTGATGAGATCGGCCATCTGGGCATTCATTATCCTGAATACCGCGTGCGCGGTCTCCACGACGTCTTTCTGCATCTGCATTGCCAGACGGGACAGGGCTTCTACTGCTTTTTCCTTATTAAGGTGCAGTGCGCCGCCGAGGAAATAATCGGGATTGAGATAGCCCAGGACAAGGTCGGCGTCCGTCACCGTGGGTTCTTCACCCCCCCTGCCATAACAGGCAGGGCCGGGATAGGCATGGGCGCTCCTGGGTCCCACCCGGAGTACATTGCCGACATCCACCCAGGCTATGCTGCCGCCTCCCGCCCCGATGGATTTAATGTCAACTTTCGGAATTCTGAAACTGTACTGGGATATTACCGGCTCATCCCGGTGCTGGGGTTCACCACCGTAAATGAGTCCCACATCAAAGGAGGTACCGCCCACGTCCGTGCAGATAAGGTTCGGCTCCCCGTATTTCTTCCCTAACCACCTGCCTCCGGCAACGCCCCCGACAGGCCCCGAATCAATGGTAAGAACGGCCCGCCGGGCGGCGTCCGCCGCATAGGTGGTACCGCCTTCACACTGCATGGCCAATACAGGCTTTGTATACCCGGCGTCGCGGGCCTTTGCCTGCAATGTATCTAAGTAATTTTTCACCTTCGGGCCCACATAGGCGTTTATGACCGTGGCTGCAGCCCGTTCATATTCCCCGAACGTCGGGCTTATCTCCGAGGATATGGAGCAATATACATGGGGCAGCCTTTTCTCAAGCACCTTTTTGATTTCCTGTTCATGGCCGGGATTCATGAAGGACCACAGCAGGCATACGGCAACGGCCTCAATGTCTCTCCTTGAAAGCTCCTCAACAATCCCGGCCAGCTCCTCCATATCCATGGGAACGAGCACCTCCCCGTTCCAAACCACCCTTTCCGATATCCCGAAGACCAGATCCCGGGGGACAAGCGGCGGCTCGGCCTTGGAAAGCCTTGAAGTATGGATTATCTCCATCTCGGTCAACCCGGCCACCTTTTGATTCACCTTGCCGATTAACAGCATATCTTCATGCCCTTTCGTGGTGATGAAGGCGGTTTTGGCCCCTGCACGCTCAATAATCGCGTTCGTCGCGATGGTGCATCCGTGGATGAAGGCTTCACAATCTGATAAGACTTCCCCGGCAGGGATCCCCATTGCCCGGCATCCGGAATTCAGGGACTCGAATACGCCAATGGAAGGATTATCCGCATGGGTCGGTGCCTTGGAAATGATCGTCCGACCGTCTTTATCCATAAGGAGGCAATCCGTAAACGTGCCTCCGATG
>CAYTUL010000380.1:0-4811 GCA_964441135.1 uncultured Desulfobacteraceae bacterium
CACGAAGGGACAGGGTGATGGCGGGACAAATAATTGTCGGTCTTGATATCGGTACAACAAAGATTTGCGCCGTGGTGGGTGAAATCGTGCCCGGGGGGGTTGATATTGTCGGTATAGGCAGCCATCCGTCCGAGGGACTCAGGAAGGGGGTGGTGATCAATATCGAAAAAACCGTGAATTCTATCAAGGAAGCCATAGAAGAAGCGGAAACCATGGCCGGTTGTGAAATAAGCTCCGTCTACGCGGGTATCGCAGGCGGTCACATCAAGGGATTCAACAGTCACGGAGTGATCGCCCTCAAGGAGAGAGAGGTCACCAAAAAAGACATAGACAGGGTCATAGAGGCTGCCAGTGCCGTGGCCATCCCCATGGACAGGGAAGTCATCCATGTCCTTACACAGGAATACATCGTAGACGAACAGGACGGCATCATGGATCCCCTCGGAATGTCGGGAGTCAGAATGGAGGCGAAAATACATATTGTAACGGGAGCGGTGACTTCGGCTCAGAATATTATCAAATGTGCCAACAGGGCGGGATTGGATGTCCATGATATCGTGCTGGAATCCCTTGCTTCGAGTGAGGCGGTCCTCTCCGATGAAGAGCGAAATCTCGGCGTGGCCCTGATCGATTTCGGCGGGGGAACCACGGATATGGCGGTCTTCTCGAAAGGCGCGATCAAGCATACATCCGTCCTGGCCCTTGGCGGGGATAACCTGACCTACGACATTTCCATCGGTATCCGGACACCGAGATTAGAGGCCGAGAAGATTAAAATGAAATACGGGTGCGCGCTCACGTCCATGATCGGGAAGGATGAGACGATTGAAGTGCCCGGCGTGGGTGGGAGAAAGGCGAGGGTCCTGCCCAGGCAGATTCTCGGGGAGATCCTGGAGCCGAGGGTGGAGGAGATATTTACGCTCATTCAGAATGAGCTGATCCGGTCAGGATATGAGGATATGGTCAATTCCGGAATCGTCATTACAGGGGGTTCAGCCGAACTCGCGGGGGTCACGGAGATTGCGGAACAGATTTTCAATGTGCCTTCACGCATGGGATATCCGGAGGGAATTGGAGGTCTGGTGGAGGTGGTAAACAAGCCTATGTATGCGACGGCCGTTGGTCTTGTACTCTACGGTGTAAAGAGGAACAACGGCCATAAGAAGTTTCGAATCAGGGACACAAATATCTTTAGCAGGGTAACGGAGAGAATGAAGAGGTGGTTCAAAGACGTTATTTAACATCAAGACATGGAGGAGGGACGAGATGAAGTTCGAATTCGTTGATAAAAGGGAGAAGTACAATGCTAAGATAAAGGTCATCGGCATTGGAGGCGGCGGCGGGAACGCCATAAACAACATGATAGCGGCGAAACTGAAGGGAGTGGAGTTTATCACGGCCAATACGGACAGCCAGGACCTGGAGCGATCCTTGTGTTCCAACAAGCTGCAGCTCGGAGTGGATATCACAAAGGGGCTGGGTTCGGGAGCCGACCCGGAAATAGGCCGGTTGGCCGGGGAAGAGAGTATTAACGACATAAGAGACCTGATATCCGGTGCCGATATGGTCTTCATAACCGCAGGAATGGGCGGGGGCACAGGAACAGGGGCATCTCCCGTTGTGGCACGTGAATGCAAGGACAGCGGCGCCTTGACGGTCGCGGTAGTCACAAAACCCTTTATGTTCGAGGGAGAAAAGCGGATGAACAGGGCCCTGGCTGGAATAGACAGGCTGAAAAAGGATGTGGACACCCTGATCATTATCCCCAATGAGCGGTTAAAGTCCATCGGAGAGAAGGGCACCATGTTCAGGGACCTGATCATAAGGGCCGATGACGTGCTTCTCAACGCGGTCAAGGGGATCTCGGACCTCATCATGAGCAGCGGCTTCATAAACCTGGATTTCGCTGACGTGAAAAAGGTGATGTCCGAGATGGGGACCGCCATTATGGGTACAGGGAAAGCCGGTGGTGAGAACAGGGCCTCGGAGGCCGCTCAGCAGGCCATAAACAGCCCCCTGCTTGAGGATATCTCGATAAGCGGTGCCAAGGGGCTTCTCATGAATATTACCGCCCCGCCCGATATCACCATGGACGAAATCGACCAGGCATGCAATTACATAAAGGGAGAGGTGGCCGAAGACGCGGAAATCTTCTGGGGGGTCGTCTTTGACGAAAACATGGGGGAAGAGATCCTGATAACCGTCATAGCTACGGGAATAGATAAGGATCATTACGGTAAGGTAGTGCGGCTGCGGGATGTAACACCCGAGGAAGCAAAGGACCCCTGGACCGTCAAGGTAAATGGAGAGAGCCTTCGTGAATACGATATCCCGGCCTATCAGAGAAGAAAACCGGTAGAGGAAGTGGAGAAGCCCATGGAAAAGGAAGAACCCCCGGAGGTCAAGAAGGGATTTTTAAGAAGGGCTTTCTTTAAAGATAATCTGGATTATCCGACCTTTTTGAGGGCCAAAGCCGATTGATTGAGAGAATCGGATGTCTGAAAAAATCGTTTCCCTTCACCGTTCAAGGATGGCCGGTGAGAGAGGAGCTATTAAAAAGGATTGGGGCGGGAAGGTATCCATAGCCCTGATCTATCCCAGTTATTACCGTGTGGGTATGTCCAACCTGGGATTCCAGGTTCTATACAATCTTTTGAACAGGAGAGAGGATGTTGTAGCGGAAAGGGTCTTTCTGCCCGAAGGTCAAGAATTGTCCCTCCGCCTTCGGGCAGGAAAAGGTCTTTTCTCCCTGGAATCTCAGGCCCCGCTCGGAAAATTTAATATCATCGCTTTTTCCCTTTCCTTTGAGAACGATTATCCAAATATCCTCAAGATCTTGGATTTAGCCGGCATCCCCATGCTGAGCAAGGACAGAAATGAGAGCCATCCGGTCATCATGGCCGGCGTAATGACCTCTTTTTTAAATCCAGAACCCTTAGCCGATATAATGGATCTATTTCTGTTAGGGGAAGCGGAAGCGAACCTGGATGAATTCATAGACCTTTTCAAGGAATTATCCCATGGGGGAGCGGAAAGGGGGGAAATCCTCATGAGGCTGGCGCAGGGGCACAGATCCCTGTACGTTCCTTCCCTCTTTCATATCGAATATCATCCTGATGGAACCATTAAATCGAGGAGACCGGTTAAAAAAGGGATCCCTATGGAAGTAAAGGTCGCATGCATCCAATCCCAGGACTTCCCTGTGAACCGGTCCACGATCCTGACACCGGATACGGAATTGGCGGACAGGGTCCTTATCGAATTAGGCCGGGGGTGCGGCCGTTCATGCCGTTTCTGTGCGGCAGGGTATGCCTACAGGCCGCCGCGAGTTCACAGCGAAGAAGAGCTGTCCGCCTGTGTGAGGGAGGCCTTAAAGGAATGCAACCGGATCGGCCTATTGAGCTCCTCGGTACTGGATACGCCGGGAATAGAGAACATCACCGGCGCGATCACGGATGAAGGCGGCCGATTTTCCGTCTCTTCCCTGCGGGCGGACCTCCTCACAAGGGAAATAATCGGTCACCTTAAGAAGACGGGCCAGAAGAAGCTGGCGATAGCGCCCGAGGCGGGTTCCGAGAGGTTGCGAAGGGTTATCAACAAACACCTGACCCATGAACAGATCACCGGGGCCGTTCGAATGATCGCGGCGGCGGGCGATTTCTCCCTCAGGCTGTATTTTCTGATAGGACTGCCGACCGAGACCAGGGAGGATGTAAACGCGATCCTCCATCTCATTAAATCCATAAAGCACCATATGATCAAGGAATCCAGGGGCAGGGGGAGGATCGGAGGAATAAGACTGAGTGTCAACTGCTTCGTGCCCAAGGCTTTTACGCCCTTTCAATGGTTTCCCATGGAGGACCAGGAAAGTCTGAAAGAAAAACAGAAATGGCTTAAGAAGGCCCTTGCAAAGGAAGGGGGGGTAACGGTGAGCTTCGACGTGCCCAAATGGGCCTATGTTCAGGCCCTCCTGTCCATGGGCGACAGGAGGGCGGGCTCCATCCTCATGATGGCCCATGAATATGACGGAGACTGGGCAAAGGCCTTCCGCCATTCGGAAATCAACCCGGATTTCTTTGTACACAGGCCGAGAGGCCTGGATGAAAACCTTCCATGGGACTTCATCGATCACGGTATCCGGAAGGAATACCTTGTCAGGGAGTACAAGCTTGCCCTGAAAGAGAAGGAGTCCGATATCTGCCATGTGGGCGAATGCGACCGGTGCGGTGTGTGCAGGCTTTCATAAGAATGAGGTCATAGAAAGATTTTTAAAGAAGATGATATATTTTCTATCACGACGTGATATATTTTCAATCATCGTGTTATGTAATCTAACTTAAATTATGTAATTCATATAAAAATATATGAATATTATATTTAAATTATGCTTAAAAATAATTATTGATCTTATATTATTAAAAACAACATAAACTGTTTTTAAAATATGGCATCAATTTAGTTAAATCATCAGTACAGATAGCCCCCTTTTTTGATCGAAGGCAAATGATTTGAAATAGCTATATCAGTAATATATTTGCAAAATGCATGCACGAATTTTTGATTTTTACCAGATATCAAAGACTTTATTGATGGCTTTAAAAACAATCACGATATACTACAATTATAGAATGTAAACACTTGACAAACTCCTTTTCCCATGGCATTATACTATACAAATGTATAGTTATCTAAAACTAACTCAACGACAACAAGATATTCTTGATTTTATTCGAGAAATAAGACGCAAAGAAGGGATCTCGCCAACATATAGGGAGATTGCGGATTATTTCGGATATAAGGGGCCTAAGGCG
>CAYTUL010000381.1:0-4805 GCA_964441135.1 uncultured Desulfobacteraceae bacterium
AGGCGAAGGTATTAATCAACGAATCCTATAATATACCCGCTAAAAAACAGAGAATCCTGCGCAATAGGGAAAGAAAGTATTATCAAATAGTAGTTGGCGTTTTATCTGACTATATCGGTGATAGGCTAACCAAAAGCAAAATAAAGGTCCTTGCTTTGACACTCTTTGGAATGTGTAATTGGATCTATACTTGGTACGATTCACGGGGGGAAATAAAACCTGATAACTTAGCCGAGCTTATTTTTAATGTTTTTATTGGTGGAATAGATGGGCTAAGTTGATTTCAAGCCCATAGTATGGACTCGTTCCCATGAACCTGAGGGTTTACAGGAGATTTGGAATAACATTGTCAACATGGTTTACATAAAGCTCATTCTTAAAGGGCAAAAACGGATATTTTTTCAATATTCATCACGTAGAGTCTCCATTGTTTACCGATTTTTGGTTATATAAATATTGGTTTCGGATTTTCAATGGAAAAAATGAAAAAAACAGAAGAAGTTAAGACCAACTATCTTGAGGGTGAGCGTTTATCCAATTTTAAATCTCTATCCGGCATTGAATACAAGGAAGTATACGATGATTCCGACTGGCATGAAACACTTCCGGCACCGGGACAGTATCCTTTTACTCGAGGGATACATGAGACCATGTACAGAGGAAGATTGTGGACTCGTAGACAACAAAGTGGATTTGGAACGCCTGAAGAAAGCAATGAGTTGTTTAAATATCTTATCAGAGTCGGCCAGACCGGGCTCAATATGGATACGGATGTTGGCACTAAACTGGGGTTGGATCCGGATTACCCACTGGCTCAAGGTGATGTGGGCCTGCAAGGTACCTCACTGTGTACCTATGAAGATATGAGGGCTCTGTACAAAGACATTGCATTGGATAAGGTCAGCTCGACACTTATCATCCAACCGCCTTACTCAGCAATCCTTATGGCCTGGTATTTACAACTTGCCAAGGAAGGTGGAATACCATGGGAGAACTTGATTGGCACTATTATGAACTGTGCATTTACCCAACTGGTGGGCCCGACTTTTCAAGCCAATACCGCCTTTTTCCCGATCGATCTTGCAGTAAAAATCGGTGTGGATATCATCGAATACATGATTCCACGATCACCGAAATGGAACATCATCAATGTCAATTCTCGAAATATTCGTGAAACAGGCGTTGATGCCATACAGGAGGCCGCGTTTGTACTGTGTCTTGCTTCCGATTATATCAAGGAGATTTTGAAAAGGGGGCTTGATATTGACAGTTTTGCTCATCGTATCGGTTTTTTTTCTTCGGTGGAATTAGACTTTTTTGAGGAGGTAGCGAAATTCAGGGCCATGAGACGTATTTGGGCCCGCATGCTGAAAGAAACATTCAATGCGAAAAATGACAGAAGTCTTCTGTTTAGAGTCGCCGTGCAAACATCAGCGATTACACTAACTGCTCAGGAACCTTTGAACAACATTGTACGCGCTAGTATTCAGACTCTTGCAGCAGTTCTTGCCGGAGCACAGTCTATTCATACGACATCTTATGATGAGGCTTTTGCATTGCCCACCAAGGAGAGTCAAAAGGTAGCGATCCGCGCCCAGCAAGTCATCGCCTACGAGACGGGCGTGGCAAAAACGGTAGATCCCCTTGGAGGGTCGTATTTTTTAGAGTCATTGACTGATGAACTCGAAGAGCGGATTCGGGAGCTCATGGATGAAATCGAAGGTCAAGGCGGCTTTATCCAGTGCTTTAAGAAAGGGTGGATTGAGCAACAAATAAATCAAGCTCGGGACAAATGGGCTAAGGCGATTGAGACTGGAGAACGCCCTGTTATAGGGGTTAATTTGTTCGAGGCGGAACAGGAACCCGAAAAGATCGATATATTTAGACAGCGGTTCAATATGCAGGCGACGCGGATACAGTATGTCCGGGACTATAAAAAGAATCGCAACCAAGCTAAGGCTCAGCATGTTATAGAATCACTGGAAAATTTTATCAAAAAAAATCCTCAACGAAATATATTTGAGCAGATTTTGGACGCGGTGACGGAAAAGGTAACTTTACAGGAGATCAGCGACGCACTGAGGAGAGGCGCCGATTTTTCGATACCAAGTTGATACATGAAATGATGTGCATAATAAGGAGTGGAAATTCATGTCAAGAAAAAAGCGCATACTATTGGCGAAACTGGGTTTAGATGGCCACGATAATGGAATGAGGATTGTGGCTACATGGCTGAGAGATAATGGTTACGAGGTTATATACCTTGGATTGTATAATTCAGTCGACCGGGTCGTTGGTGTGGCTGTTGAAGAAGATGTAGACGCTATCGGGATTAGCTTCTTAGGCGGCGAACATTTATATTATTCAAAACAATTATTAGAAGAATTAAATACGAAAGGGCTATCTCACCTTAAATTATTTTTTGGAGGAGTTATTCCAAAAGCGGATGTAAGAAAGCTCAAGGAATTAGGAATAGATGAGATTTTTACTTTTAGTGATGGGCGAGAGAAGGTTTTAACACAGATCGATCAGAATCTAGCATTTCAATAAATGAGGATTTTATCACTGCCCTTGTGTTAGGAACCGAGGTGGCGGCTCGCTTGAATCTCACAGAATGAGATTTTGTCTTTCATCACACACCTAGAATAGATCAAGGATGTTCGTAAACTTATTTATCTGCTAAACAGGCCATAGAAATCTGGCTTGAGGCCATTACTTATGAACCTAGTCGATGTTATCGCTAAAAATGCGCGTTTCCATGCTAATCAGCCAGCGTTTATCGAAGTGAAACCTGTCACCGGATCAAGAAAAGAGACTTCCTGGCTTCAGTTTCATGACAGAACGAATAGGATCGCAAATGTTATGATAAACAGAGGGATTAGGAAAGGCCAAAAAGTCTCTTTGCTCGGTCGAAATTCCATCCATTGGCTTGAAGCATTTTTTGGCATAATGAAGACCGGGGCATGGGTTATTCCGCTGAATTACCGATTCACAAACGAAGACCTCATCTATTGCGCAGACTTGGCAGAACCATCGATCTTTATCCTGGATGAAGAATTCATCGATAGAACGGATGAGATCAGGAAAAAACTATCGAAAACAGGCACATCTGTTTGTTTGGGGCACAGTACGCGTGATGATGTTGAGAACATGGAGGATCTCATTGTAAATATTGGAAGCAACTCCCCGGAAATTGATATTGATGACGAAGATGAATGTGCCCTCTATTTTACCTCCGGCACAACCGGAGTACCAAAACCAGTACTTGCCAGTCATAAGAACCTCTTTTCCAGTGGGATAACAGAAACCACGAATCATTATCTTGAATATATTGACAGATTTTTGATGATGCCCCCATTGTATCATTTGGCCATTGGCCATGTCCTGGGAGTAGTCGTTATCGGAGGTTGTACCGTATTATTAGGAGATCACATAAAGCCTAAGCTTGTATTCGAAACCATGTCCAAAGAACGGATCTCAGTTCTTTTCTTATTGCTCCCCTGGGCACTGGATATCCTTGAAGCCCTGGACAGGAAAGAATTGAATTTGGCCGACTACAATTTTGATCGCTTGAAGCTGATACATATGGGAGCGCAGCCAATTCCCCCTAGCGTAGTAAAGCGCTTAAAGCATTACTTCCCGGATATAAAATACGATATTTCCTACGGTTTGAGTGAGGCGACGGGCCCCGGGACGATACACCTGGGCTGTGAAAACGAGGACATGATCGGATCTATAGGGAAACCCAGCATTATGTGTGATGCCCGTATTGTTGACGAAGGTAAGGATGTACCCGTCGATAAGGTCGGCGAGATCATCTTGAAAAGTAATCACGTGATGAAGGAGTATTATAAGAACCCGGAATTGACTTCAAATACAATCATCAACGGATGGCTATATACGGGTGATCTTGGGAAAAAAGACAAAAACGGGTTTTTTTATATTGTTGACAGGAAGAAGGACCTGATTATCAGTGGAGGTGAAAATATCTATCCTGTGGAGATTGAGGCGGTCCTACAGAAACATCCGAAGGTGCATGATGTGGCAGTCATCGGCGTTCCGGATGAACGGCTTGGTGAGGTGATTGCGGCAGTAATCCAGCCAGTCCAAGAGGGGACGCTTACGGAGGCGGAAATATTCGCCTACGGCGAAGAGAACCTACCCCGTTACAAACGTATCCGTCAGGTCATTTTTGCCGAGGTGCCAAGGAACGCCACCGGCAAGTTGGAGAAACCGAAACTACGTAAGGCTTATGCAGAGGGAAAGCTGAAAAGATGATCCTAGTTGGACGGCCGCCGTGGCCGCCTAATAGTGCGAGAACATAACCAAAGAAAGGAGGTTTTCTATGAAGATAAAATCAGCGGTTTTGAGGGAACCAAAAAAGCCTTTGACAATCGAGACGCTTGAATTGGATCCTCCGAAGGAGAGAGAGGTACTGGTTAAGAACGCCTTTACAGGCTTCTGTCATTCAGACCTTTCCTTAATGAACGGCGCCATTGTAATGGACCTGCCCTTTGCCATTGGTCACGAGGCCGCAGGCGTTGTGGAAAAGGTGGGTCCCGGGGTTACAAAGTTGAAAAAAGGCGACCACGTCGTTCCTACATGGATGATTCCTTGCGGCAAATGTCCTGCCTGCCTCAGGGGCAGGGGGAATATCTGTAGCGGTACCATCGGTTATTTTGTAAGTGGTATGCTACTGGACGGAACATCGAGGCTCAAGGATAAGCGCGGCGACATGGTGCGGCACAACAGCTTTGTATCCGGCTTCTCTTCTTACAGCGTGGTACCGGAGGACGGTGCTATCC
>CAYTUL010000382.1:0-4799 GCA_964441135.1 uncultured Desulfobacteraceae bacterium
TAAGGGGTCCTAAACCTGAGGAAACTAATGAGACGATAAAACGATATATCGCAATGTTGGATGATGATGTGGTGAAGGGTAGCTTCTTTTTCAGTGCTCTCTTCATGCAGCCAAAATACTCCACTCAAATAAACCCACCGCATTACCATCCCTATTCCGAAGTACTTTTCTTTCAGGGACTAAATCCTGACAAGCCGGAGGAACTCGGATGGGAA
The DNA here is from genome assembly GCA_964441135.1 of uncultured Desulfobacteraceae bacterium. Lineage (GTDB taxonomy): Bacteria > Desulfobacterota > DSM-4660 > Desulfatiglandales > HGW-15 > CAYTUL01. Next base: position 216 of record CAYTUL010000382.1, read on the forward strand.
GTTGATCTGTATATGGGCGAGGAGTTTGAAAGGCATATTATAACCAAGACTTCATTGGTCTATATTCCGCCGCGGCTGGTTCACTGCCCGATTATTTCCAGAATGAAAAAACCCGTCTTCCACATTTATAGCGTAACGGGTCCTGTGGATGTGAAGATTGATTTTCAGGGAAAAGTGAAACAGGAAGGCGTGTTCGAAAGGCATTACGACAAGCATTTTTTGAGCGGTCCTAAAGCGGGAGAATCCCGGAAAGAATACAAAAACTGCACCACCTATCTGGATGACGAGGTCATAAAAGGCAGTTTCCATTTTGCCTCATCTTTCGTGAGTAACGACAATCCTCTCCAGCAGCAGAATGCCAAATCCCATCCTTACGGAACTGTTTTGGGATTCTTTGGCATTGATCCAGACAACCAATTTGAGTTAGGCGCAGAAGTTGATCTGCTTATGGGTGACAATCTGGAAAAGCACACCTTCAACAAATCTGCGGTAGTCTTTGTCCCCGCTGGAATGAAGTACTGTATTGTTAAGACCAAGGTTAACCGTCCATTTATATTTGTTGAGCGTTCAAGTGGCCCTAAACTGGTTTAAAAAGACATTTTACGGCAACGGGTCAAGTCTGCTGTTGACTTTTGTTTATAAATCGCACTGGTATAAAGGGGTCAAGTCGCCGATTGACCTTTGATCGAAATTCATAAAAGTCAACCGGAGACGTGACCAGATGATAATGATTACCACCCTCCCATAAACCAACTGATATAGCTAACGTGGACAGCCCCTAAAAGCCCCTGATCCGGATCTATAATAAACGCATATCTATTCACTTCATCACACGCCCACCCCTCACCGTCGTTAGGTAGATTCCTGCCGCCGCATGTCGGTTGATTAAAGACCAATTCGCCACTCTGCCCATCCCCGTTTTCAAATATGACCTCGTAACTCACTGTGGTACCGTTGTTATAAAAAGTCCCTTTGCCATATCCTTTCATTCCGTAAACATAGAAGTTCTGACCGTCCTGGAAGTCGGAATCGGAAAGCGGTATAGCCTGGACGCCCGCACCGAAACCCGCGCCGTATGGAATTCCGGCGCTTGGAAAATCAAGGAGCATGCTGATTCCGTCACAAATAAGATTGGCATCTATAATCTCGTCGTCGTAAGGAGGATCTGTTATTTTAGCATGCAGTATATTCGGCCAGGACACATTTGGGGACGCAGAAAAATTGACATCGTCCGTATCGGATATTGCAGTAATCTTCGTTCCTCCATCGTAAATAGTGAAACCAGGATAACCTATTACACCCCCTAAAAATACAATGGCGTTGTAATCACCATCTATAGTAGAGGGCAAGGTGCCGGGATCGCCAAGTTTTGAAATCAACACACTGCTCATGACTCCGTCATTTACAACAGCTCCCATACCACCATTCGTTAGTTTCAAGAGGTCGACCCAAATCCATCGGCTTATCTCGGGGTCAAAATAGCGTGTATCTAAGCCATGTCCGTCCATCGCAGGAGATCCCGTGTATTCTTCAAGTTGTATAGTGTTGGATTCTCCTTCATATTCACCATTAATTATTTCATAATGGAAGACATTATCCGGTGTGAGAGAAACGATACCCAGATCGCCTACGTTTGCAGACGCCAGACCAGTCCTGCCGATAATAAGTTCAGCATCGATTATGACGCCTTTGCCTAATTTTAAGGCCTTCTTGCTTCCACCCCCATAGGTCTCATCATCACTGTTGAGAAAAATACGGATATCCTCATTTAATAGATCGCTGCCGTCAGCAGGTCCGATATAACTTTTTCTGAGAGCGCGAAGGCGTTTGTTTATTATAAAAGTGGTCGGAGATTGAAAAATCACAGATGCACGATTGTGGAGGATAAGATCTTTTATAATATAGAGTCCTCCGGATATGGTGAGGGTTGCGCTATTTTTAACATCGATTCTGCCATAACTTCCCTCATTGAGAGAGAGTTCTTTTCCTTTTTTTACCACAATATTTTGGACAAGATTGTCCTTTTTCCCTGCAAAAACATGATGGGGAGAATATAGAGAAACAGCCATTAATAAAATAGAAAGAACGCTGCAGAAAATAATCACCTTTATTTTTCGCATAATCAGATCCCTCCTTTCTTGCCTGAATTTGAAAGATCCAATGACGAATCCCACAGGCCATTTTTTCAATACAACCTTCTGAAAAGAAAGGAATGTAGGAAAACCCCTTTTTCCCTGCCAGAACTCACTATTGGTGTAGTCTTGATAATACGATTGCCCCCCAACAGAACAGAAAAGTTCCGTCAGGGGGTGGACTTGCAGATTTTAAAGTGTTTTCCCATGGGACAACCTCAGACTTGAGGTCAAACGGTTGAAAAGAAAATAAAGGTACGGACAGGATATAAAACGCCAGCCAATTGTCAAGAAAAACTGGATTCCCGGATCAGAGATATCTCCGATACCAGTGCTGAAAAGGGATCAGGTCTCCGGTTGTCTTTTGATATATTCAATCTGCTATTTTTAAATGACTATACTATATTTGGAGGATCCTTCAGCCAGAGGGAACCAGAAGCAGTTTGAAGGGGCGAAGGGGCCGCTTTCCTATTAGATGAAATGTGCATCTGAACCGAAAGTCAATTTTCCTGATAATATTAGCATTTCAATGACTTGTGGCAATTTTTGGCGATTTTTTCAACTCGTCCAATAAATTTATTGGACGAGTAATTTCATCCCGATGCCAACGGGTCCGGACTGACTGATTTGAGCGGGTCATTCGGCCTCCGGATTATAAAGGCTGCGATCCGGAGAGGAAAGGAACCCTCCAGCCGGGTTTTTATTTTCGAGGGCGGCTATCATTCGCGCTGGAATCTCGGTCAAAGGGTACGTGGACCCTACTGACCGATCTGATCCGGCCCTTTCGGCCTTCTTTGTCCTTGTAAATTCAAATTTTTTTTGTAAAAATGAATGCATATATTATGTATCTTATCTATTCCATGACACTTTTTAAGGAAGACGGATGGAAAACACATTAGGATATTTAGAGACCCTTATCCGAGAGACCCGAAAACCAGAATCCGAGGTCATGGCCAAAGTCTTCCAAATCGGCCTGCGGCAACTGTGGCGGGAACACATTCTGGGGCGTTATTTACGTAATGAAATTTCTAGTGATGAGGCCGTTGACTCCGTGGGGATTGACTGGGTGGACCTGGCCGAGCGTCAGAAAGAGGCGATGATGGAGGAAATGGCGTGGGCCGCGGGAGATTAGCCGCCGTTACTGACGCTGGCCCACTCATTCACCTGACCGAGATCGGCTGCCTTCATGTCCTATCTATCTATGAGAATCTGCATGTACCGGGGGCTGTTTGGGCTGAGACCGTGGAATGCGGCAGGACCCCCGCTGAAGATCTCTTGAAATCAGTAAAGGTTGAACGCCACAACATTTCCCAGAGTAATATCACACGATTCATAGAGAAGAACAATTTGAAGGATCTACATTCAGGCGAGTGTGAATGCCTGTATCTTACCCAGCAAATAGATATTCCAATCCTTTTGACCGACGATTTAGCCGTTCGTGAAGCGGCCAAACGCCTAAAACGTCTTCCTGTCGGCTCCTTAGGTATCATAGCCAGGCATACCATCAGGGAATGATTTCAATGACTGATGCTCAACGCCATATCCTTAACCTTTATGAAATCAGTAGTCTCTTCGTGACCAAAGTGATAGTGGAAATGGCTATTGATCATTTGCAAAATCCTGAATCTTTCTGAATTCCATAGCGGCCATTGAAGCGGGAAAGATGATGATCGGGATGATGAAAAGTATATAGAAAAGGGCGAAAGCTTTTCCTTTGAGACGACCCTTAGCCGCAAAAACTATGCCCGGCTTATTTCGGAATGGCAGAAGAAAGGGTATAAAATAAAGCTCTATTTCCTGAAACTCCCTGATCCGGAAAAAGATGCCTGAAACTCAAAAAATATCAAAACCAAGAAGGCTGGATGATCCGGATATGCGGGGCGCTGAAAAAACCTTCTATCGTGCCGCATTAAAGGCCCGGGAACGGGCCAGTCGTTTCGGCCACGGGATCATCATCTATGAAAACGGCAGGATTGTGCAGAAAATGCCGGACAAAGACATCTGAAATAAATGCTTAATTTTGAATATATGCCAACATTTCGGCATGTTACATAATTTCTTATAAGCTCTTTTCGAGAATGTACACAGCGAGGCCTGTCATGCTTGAACTCCTGAGGATGTGCGGTTATGAAAAGAAGGAGATCGAATCGGAACTGCCCCGTGTCCAAGAGGTGTTCTCAAGGCTTGATATAGGCGATGAGGATATTAAACAAGGCAGGGAAAGGCTCTCCACCTATTTTGATATGGAGCTTCGCGGCGTACGGAAAATCATGGGCCTGTTTCTGAAGGAGCTTGTCAACATTGTCCTTGCAAGGGATGAAGGAAGAACCAAGATCATCCATACGTGCATGGCCCCCGGAATTGAAATACTCGGGTCCGCGATCATGGCCCATTACATGGATGTCGGACTGATCAATCCCAACTTTATCTTCATGGTCGTCATGGGCTGTAT
>CAYTUL010000383.1:0-4764 GCA_964441135.1 uncultured Desulfobacteraceae bacterium
TTTATGGATGAGCACTAATTCGTTATATCCCCCGCAATATGCGGGTTTTTTTATCCAATTTATCTTTACATAGGTAAAGTTTCAATTGTAACATAAAGAATATCAACAGGATTTTACCGGAGGACTGAATGACGGTTACTCATGGTTTTGAACTTGTAAGAGAGCAGGATATCCCTGAAATCAAGACAAAAGCTTTTCTCTATCGTCATGTAATAACAGGAGCGGAACTTTTATCCCTCACGAACGACGATGAGAATAAGGTCTTTGGTATCACTTTTCGTACACCCCCGAAAGACTCCACGGGCTTGCCACATATCTTAGAGCACTCGGTACTCTGCGGTTCCCGAAAATATCCTGTTAAGGAGCCCTTTGTTGAACTCCTGAAGGGTTCTCTTCAGACCTTTCTCAACGCAATGACCTATCCTGACAAGACCTGTTATCCTGTCGCGAGCCAGAATGTAAGGGATTTTTACAATCTAATTGACGTCTACTTGGACGCGGTTTTTTATCCGAGGTTGACACCCTTCATTTTCCAGCAGGAAGGCTGGCATCATGAGCTGGAGAGAGAGGACGGCCCTCTCAGTTATAAAGGGGTCGTCTTTAATGAGATGAAAGGCGCCTATTCCTCTCCGGATAACCTTGTCTCGGAATACTCTCTCAGGTCTCTTTTCCCGAATAATGCCTATGGTCTTGATTCAGGCGGGGATCCCAAGCAGATTCCCAACCTCACATTTGCGCAATTCAGGGAATTTCATAGAAATTACTATCATCCTTCCAATTCCAGGATATTTTTTTACGGAGATGACGATAACGACCAGCGTCTTTCTATTACAAACGAATACCTGAAGGACTTTGATAAAGTAGATGTTGATTCCTCTATCTCTTTGCAAAAGTCTTTTAAAAAACCCAGGCGTGTTATCCGATCATTCGCAACGGGAACGAGCGGGACGAAGGGCTCAAAAGGTATGCTCACATTAAACTGGATGTTTCCCGAAAGCACGGAAAAGGAACTGAATTTTGCGATGCATATCCTCGAGTATATCCTGTTAGGGATGCCCGGTTCCCCTTTAAGAAAGGCACTCATTGAATCAAACCTGGGTGAAGACCTTACGGGAACCGGCCTTGGAAGCGAGATACGCCAGATGGTTTTCTCCACAGGCCTGAAGGGAATTGATCTTGATAACGCGGATCGAATCCAGAGTCTTATCATGAATACCCTGACCAGACTCGCCAGAGAAGGAATCGATCCTCATACCGTTGAGGCGGCCCTGAACAGTATTGAGTTCAGCCTGCGTGAAAACAACACCGGAAGATTCCCGCGCGGCTTGGCTCTCATGCTCCGGGCATTGACCACCTGGCTCTACGAAGGGGATCCCCTGGCCCTGATAGCCTTTGAAACCCCGATAAATGCTATAAAAAGGCATTTGGGATCGAACAAATCTTATTTTGAAGGCCTGATTCATGAATATTTTCTAAGCAACCCTCACCGGACTACCCTTATTATGAAACCCGATCCCGATCTTTCAAGGACGGAGAAACAGGCGGAAGAGAACAGGCTGAAAAAGTTTAAAGAGGCAATAAGTCCGGATGAATTCCAGGATATTATAACCAATACAAAAAAACTGAAGGCGATCCAGGAAGCGCCCGATTCTCCCCAGGCCCTGGCAGCCATACCTGTCCTCAGTATTTCGGATATAGATAAAAAAAATAAAATCCTTCCCCTGGAAAACTTGAAAGAAAAGGGGACAGAAATACTGTTTCATGATCTTTTTACAAACGGGATCGCCTACATGGATATGGGCTTTGACCTGAGAGTATTGCCTCAGAAATATCTGCCCTATGTGAATCTTTTTGGAAAAGCCCTGCTTGAAATGGGCACTGAGAAGGAAGACTACGTTTCCGTTACCCAGCGTATAAGCAGGAAAACCGGCGGCATCAGCCCGGCCTTCCATATATCTGTTATCAGAGATGAAGTAAGATGTACGGCCTGGCTATTCCTCCGGGGTAAGACGAAGAATGAACAGACTGCCGAAATATTAGATATCCTGAGGGACGTGATCCTAATGGTCAGGCTGGATAACAGGGAGCGATTTCGTCAAATCCTGTTAGAGGCGAAGGCAAAGGAGGAGCAGAGACTCGTGCCGGCCGGGCATCAGGTAGTGAACCTTCGACTAAGGGCCCATTACAGGGAGGCGGACTGGGCCGCGGAACAGATCTCCGGGTTGAGCTATCTCTTCTTTCTTCGTGAACTTGTTGAGAAAATTGATGAAGACTGGAAGGCCATTCAAACCGACCTGCATGAGATTCACGAAATTCTTATTAACAGGGAATCCATGCTCTTAAATATAACGCAGGATAAGGATGGATGGTCGAATTTCAGGGGCCAAATCCATGAGTTCATGAATGAAATGCCGTCGGGAGAGATAAACATTGCGGAATGGTCTCCAGGAGCGGCCCGGGACTTTGAGGGCATGACCATCCCATCCCAGGTCAATTACGTGGGAAAGGGGGCAAATCTTTACAAGACCGGTTATCGTTTTCATGGCTCGATCCAGGTGGTTTGCCGTTTCCTGCGTAACTCGTGGCTCTGGGACCGGGTCCGTGTCCAGGGTGGCGCTTACGGGGCCTTTTGTCTTTTTGACCGCCTCTCCGGAACACTGACATTCGTCTCCTACCGGGATCCGAACCTTTTAAAAACCATTGATGTCTTTGATGAGTCGGCAAGATTCTTGCGGGAACTTGATTTAGGTCATAATGAACTCAGTAAAGTAATTATCGGCAGTATCGGAGATCTGGATGATTATAAGCTTCCGGACGCAAAGGGTTATACGTCAATGGCCTATCAGTTGTCCGGTGAGACAGATGAAGATCGCCAGCGGATGAGGGAAGAGATCTTAGGCACTACTCTGAAGGACTTCAAGGACTTCGCGGAGGTACTGGAAGGTGTCAGGAAGGAAGGAATCGTAAAGGTCCTTGGCTCTCAGGAAGCAATACAAAAAGCCATGGAAAAGAGACCGGGCTGGTTGAACATTACAAAGGTGCTTTAAAAATTGCCGGTTGGAAATAAGAGTCTAATGTAGGCTTCGGATAAAGCCCCCGACCGCATCAATCCCCTCCTTATCCACTATTCTTATTGTTTGGCTCCCAATCACGGCGATATCCGCTTTGTGCTTTAAAAAAGCAACATCCGATTTATCCTTAAGCCCAAAACCCACCGCAATGGGGAGAGGGGTGGTTGAACGGCAAAGGGAAAGATAAGCTGTTAGTTCTTCTGAAAAGTCGGTATCCTGACCCGTGACTCCCTTTCTGGCAACACAGTAAATAAAACCCCCGGCAAATGAGGCAAGGTATTCCATTCGTTCAGGAGAGGTTGTAGGTGAATAGATAAGAATAGGGTCCAGGTCCTGGTCGCGCATGGCCCTGAGATAATCCCCGCCTTCTTCGGGGGGGAGATCAGGTATGATGGCTCCCTTCAAATGGGCTTTTTTCATATTCAATGTGAAACGATCGACTCCATATTTAAAAATAGTATTGTAATAACTCATTATAATAAATGGTATATTAAAGGTATTTGAGGCCGTTTCAGCAAGCTTGAGACATTCTTCAACGGTTATTCCCTGTTCCAGGGCCTTCTGATTCGCATGAGCGATTACAGGACCGTCCGCTGTAGGCTCGGAAAAGGGTATTTGCAGTTCCATCAGATCCACACCGGCATTAACCATTGCCTCAACGATCTTTAAGCTCTCATCAGGAGAGGGATATCCCAAGACGATATGGGTCATTAAAAGGATATCCTTTTGATTCAACCTGTTTTGAATGTACGACTCAAGCACTTTGTTGCTCCATTGATTATTAACAGTTATCTATACTCCCTACCTCACACTGTATTCCCCTGCCTTCTCGATGATAAATCGCCTCCATTCAGGATCAGCGAAGGCGTCCGCCACGGTAAAAATGTCCTTATCTCCCCTGCCGGACTGATTGATAATAATGATATCGTTTTTGCTTAGGCCCGGTGCCTCTTTAAAGGCCTGGACAAATGCGTGGGCCGATTCCAATGCCGGGATCAGGCCTTCTTTTTCAAGTGTCAGGGAAAAGGCGTCAAGCACTTCCTCATCCGTGGCCGCTTCAAAGCGCACCTTTTTCTCTTCCCTGAGGGCCGCAAGGATCGGTGAGACCCCGACGTAATCCAGTCCCGCTGCCACACTATGGGTCTCTTTCATCTGTCCATCCCTGTCCTGGAGAAAATATGTCTTATATCCCTGGGCCACCCCGGGTGTTCCATCCGCGGATGCGAGCCTTGAGGCGTGATGTCCCGTTTTCAAACCCCTGCCGCCCGCCTCAACCCCGACAAGATCCACGGGGTCGTCAAGAAAGCCACTGAAGATTCCGAGCGCATTGGAGCCACCACCCACGCAAGCATACACCCTCGAAGGCAGTCTTCCCTCCTTTTCCATGATCTGGTCGCGGGCCTCTTTGCCGATAATGGACTGGAAGAATGAGACCATTTCCGGAAAGGGATGCGCCCCGCAGGCGGTTCCGAGTACATAATGGGTATTGTCCATGTTTGCGGCCCAGTCACGCAAGGCCTCGTTAATTGCGTCTTTTAAAATCCTGGTGCCGTCCCTTACAGGAATAACCCGGGCCCCCAGGCGCTCCATCCAAAACACATTGGGTCGTTGCCTTTTAACATCCACCTCTCCCATATATACTGTACAATGAAACCCGAATTTAGCCGCCATGGAGGCGGTGGCCACACCATGC
>CAYTUL010000384.1:0-4750 GCA_964441135.1 uncultured Desulfobacteraceae bacterium
CTATTGACCTTTGTGGACAGCACTTTACCTTACGCCCTACGCCCTGTGCCTTGTGCCTCATTTATACGCCGCAGGTTGAGTTTGCGAAATCCCGCCGCCTATGCGCGGGAGAGGAGCGATCGAAGGCAACACAGCCCTTCGACTTTTCTCAGGGCTGTGAGCTTGTCGAACGGCAAATGACATCTTGATGGTGGATCAGGGAGTACGTCATCCCTTGCTTGGATACCATAATTGTATTAGATTCTCTACTATTACGTTACCAAAATCCGGATGGGTAAAGAATCAAGGAGGTTTATCCAATGAAAGTTTTAGGTATTGTGGGCAGTTCACGAAGGGAAGGCAACACGGAAATACTGGTCAAGGAAGCATTGAGCGCTGCGGCCGGAGCCGGGGCGGAGACAGAGATTTTCCTGGTGGCGGGCAAGAATATCGCTCCCTGCGACGGCTGCCACACCTGTTCCGAGACCGATCTCTGTAAGATCAAAGATGACATGCAGGACCTGTTTCAAAAGATGGAGGCGGCGGACGCCATTCTTTTCGGTTCTCCCGTCTATTTTCACAACGTCTCCGCCCAGGTCAAAACCATTATGGACAGGACGTTTCTGTTTCTGCATAAGATGAGGCTGAAGGGTAAGGTGGCGGCTCCGATTCTGGCCCTTAGGCGTGTTGGAGCCGGTCAGACCCGGAACCTGCTGTACGGCTATTTCATTGCCCAGGGTATGATCCCGGTCCGGGGTGCCATCGGTTATGGTCCAGGAAAGGGAGAAGTCAGAGACGGGGTGGGAGGGACAAGACATCTTTCAGCCATGGAAGAGGCACGAAGTACCGGTATCGATATCGTCGAAATGATTCGACAGCTTTCCTGAGACCCTATTCCATGAATTCCCGGATACTATGAATGGTCCTGTCAGGGATTACTTTTGAATCCTCTGGGAGACCCTTTCCCGAAAAATCATTCCAGATACCGAAGGCGCCCATCTTTTGAGGACCCAATACATCCCACTCGAGATTGTCCCCGACGGACCAAACATCCCCCGGTTCCAGACCCAAATCCCTTAAGGCACGAATGTATACGGCCTCTTCGGGCTTGCCAAAACCTAACTCCCCCTCGATAAGAATCGTCTTAAAGTACCTCTCCAAGCCGAACCTCCTGAGCTTATTCCTTTGTTTTTCTGATTCACCGTTTGTAATCAGGGCGAGGGAGACATTCCTTGTGTATAAGTATTCCAGGGTCTCCTTCGCCCCTTTAAAAAGATAAACCTCCTCCTCTCTCCGGCGTGAAAAGAGATCCGCGATCTCATGGGCCAGCGTTCTATCCCGTATATTTAACTTCGTGAAGGCGATTTCCAGGATAACCCTCCTGGCGCTGTTGAGATCACTCCGGCCTATCCTGTGACGCTCTTCATCGGACCAGTACCAGTTGCTTGCCTCCCTTATCGTCAGGAACAGAGTGTCCGCATCGGGCAGGCTGTTTTTCACCGCGTATTCCCGGCAGATGCGTCTCCAGGTGGGTTCAACGACCGGGGTATAGGCGATTATCGTATCGTCCAGATCAAACAGCATACCCTTTGGCAGCATGTTCACACCTCCTTTGATGGGTATCGAATAACGGCATCCCGATCCGGGCCCACGGAGATCCAGCGGACCGGGACCCGAATATGCTCCTCTATGCGTGCCACATAATATCGCGCCTCGTATGGAAGGTCTTCATAGGATCTTGCGCCGGAAATATCGCATCTCCATCCCTTAAGAAATTCATACATTGGTTTTGACCTATGAAGCTTCACAGGAACTGGAAAATCAAGGCACTTTTTGCCGTCCACTTCATAGGCCATACATATGGGGATCTCGTCGAGATGTCCGAGTACATCCAACATGGAAAGGGCCACTTCCGTCGCACCCTGGACCCGGCAGCCATATCGTGTCGCGACCGTATCAAACCAGCCTATACGCCTGGGCCGGCCCGTGGTGGCGCCGTATTCCCCGGAATCACCGCCTCGATCCCTCAAATCCCGGGCGTCCTCATCAAAAATCTCCGATACAAAGGGGCCGGCCCCCACACAGGTCGAATAGGATTTCGTGACCGCTATTACCCTTTTGATGGCGCCGGGAGGCAGTCCGGCCCCGACACACGCGAACCCGGCGAGTGGAGAGGAGGAGGTTGAAAAGGGGTAGATACCATGGTCCGGGTCCCGGAGAGCCCCGAGTTGTCCTTCCAACAGAATTCTCTTATTGTCCTGCAGGGCCTTGTGCAGCAGTGCTGTCGTATCACAGATATAGGCCCTTATATATCCGGCTGCATCAAACAGGTCATTCGTCAGTTCCTCCGGGGAAAGCGGGGTCTTGTGATACAATTTCTCGAACAATAGATTCTTCGGAGTAATGGATTTGATGATCCGGCTCCTGAGATGATCCCTGTCATACAGGTCCGCTACCTGCACCCCTAATTTCATGTACTTGTCGCCGTAAAAGGGCGCGATCCCTTTCTGAGTCGAACCGAACTTGTCCATTCCCAATCGTTCCTCCTCATACGCATCAAGGAGCTTATGGAAGGGCATAACGATCTGCGCCCGGTCTGAAATTCGAATTTCAGGTTCAGGCACACCTCTTTCCCGGAGATAATTAAGTTCCGCTGAGAAGGCCCGTATATCAAGGGCAACCCCGGGTCCCAGGATATTCACGATATTCGAATGGAATACCCCCGATGGAAGCATATGCATGACGAATTTGCCATAGGAATTGATGATTGTGTGCCCCGCGTTTTGCCCACCCTGGAACCGGACGACCATATCCGCCCGGCCGGCCATAAAATCAATGATCTTTCCTTTCCCCTCGTCTCCCCAGTTTGCTCCTACCACTGCGTCAGCCGGCATGTTTCCCTCCATGAGTGTATATACGTGAACAGGATGAATAAAATGGACATAGATCCCGGCAGTCTCGTTACAAGGCCTAAAGATTGATAAGAGTGGCTTAAGGCGCAGGGCATAAGGCACAAGGTAAAAGACTTTTATTGTGTAGCCTTCCCTGCGGTTTGTGCCTTACGCCGTGTGCCTGCCTACATTATCCGCGAGAACCTATTTTCAATTGGCCCAACGGCTATTAGAGATTTCATCTTGCTTTTAAAGGATATCTATGTTTTAAATATAATTCAAATTAATAATATTTATAATATGTATAAATCATTATTATGTTAATTACCGTGGAACAACTCAACGCCTTCCGGGCGGTCGCCGAAACGGGGAGCTTTACCAGGGCCTCTGAAAGGTTATTCCGGACACAGCCCGCCGTGAGCCAGGCAGTCCGGTCCCTGGAAGAGGAAATGGGGGAACGCCTGTTCATGCGCCGGGGCCGGAAGAGCACGCTCACCCATGCGGGACGGATCCTCCTTGAGCATGTTGAAGAGGCCTTTGACGCCCTGGAACGTGGCAGGTTAAGGCTTGAGGCCCTGAGGGAACTGCGTGAGGGTGAATTGACCATCAGCACCAGCGATACAACTGCATACTATATCCTTCCCGACGTGCTTATGGATTTCCGGAAGCAATATCCCGGCGTGGATGTCAGAATACATTGCAGACCCTCGCCGGTCTCGGCGGAACAGGTCATCGAAAATGAGGCCGATATCGGTATCGTCACTCTACCGATAGTGGATCCCAAACTCTCCTCGGAACCCTTGATCGTGCGTGAAGACACGGTAATATCCTCCCCTGATCATGCACTGGCCGGGCGGAAAATGATCGCCTTTCATGAGCTGTCGGAACACCCGATGATTCTACTCGATCGTGGTTCAAATACCCGGACATATATTGATCGGCGCTTTGCAGAGGCCGGCATCTCTCCCAAGGTAACCATGGAATTAGGGAGCATTGAAGTGATTAAGAAGTTAGTGCAATTAGATTTCGGTATTTCCATTGTACCCCTCGTGGCCCTCCGCCATGAAATTGAGATGAACAAACTGAAGGCCATCCGGGTTTTCAAAAGGGACGAGTGCCGTGAATTAGGGCTCATCTATCCGGCGAAGGGGATTCCTTCCCTCGCCGCTCAGGTATTCGTGAAGATGCTCAAAAACCACCTTTCAAGAAAGAAAAGACTTTGATTCTTAGGAATATTACCTCGGTAGGACCTTGAGATCACGCTCGAGAGGAGCAAATCAGATTCATCGGGGATCTGTACTATTCTCGTCCGGATGGTTTGGGTCTGAATTCGACACTTCCAACCCATCCGTTATTCGCGTCGGGAAAATAATCAAAACGGGGAACATAGGGTTTGATATCCACAAGGGGGGTGTTATCCAGGACATCTATACCAAGAACTTCGAGGATTCTCCCTTTTCGGTTCATTAACTCAACAATGGATAACCCGATACCGTTAGGCCTGGAGGGATGCCTTATGGCAAATATTCCGTGGGGTTGATCGTCCAGGAAGGGTTTCCGTGTCAATAGAATCTCCCCGGCCCTGTCGAAAAGGTAGAGAAGGATAATATGGGAAAAGGTTTCGATGTCCTTAAGACCTTCCTCGTATTCTTCATCAACCAGGACAAGGCCCTTGCCTTTGAGTTGCGTTTTTCCCTGAACAGGGCATTCCTCCTTTGTCTTATAGGGGGAGTGAATAATTCCAATAGGATGTATTTTATATTTCATTGTATTTCCTATCAAACGATAATGGTCCGCAAAAAAGGTCGCATTGTACATTTTGTTCTTGTCCGTCGTCTGTTGTCAGTGGTCCGTTTATTTTTGACTACAGACAACGGACA
>CAYTUL010000385.1:0-4747 GCA_964441135.1 uncultured Desulfobacteraceae bacterium
GAATAAAAAGTTATAAATGAATGAATGGGAAGCAAAAAATTGCTTCAGGGAAGTTGAATCGGATAAGGGCCGCTGATTTTGATTCATTTCCAGCATTTTTCGCCCTGCGTCACGCAGCCAGGCGCTCAGGGATTTTGATTCCTTTATGGCCTGGGCCTTAAATTCCGTGACTTCCTTTTCATCAAGGATGACTTGAACCCGTTGTGACATAAATATTAATTTCCTTTATCATAGTGTGTAATATTAGGAAGTATGTTTAACTATATTACGTATCACATGATTTGTCAATGGAACGAAATTCACATAGTACGAATTGAGGTTGACATTTTAAATGCGTAGAATTATAATTTCCTTCAATTATTTCTCGATCAAGGATCTCAAATCATGAATGGCAATCAGATAATATTGATCAACATCATCATAATTATCGGGGCAACAGGGATACGTGTCTCCTCCCTGTTGCTTCGTCCCATAATGGAGAGACTTAAATTGCCAGGCTGGTAAAAAAATCTTATTCAATTCTGTTTCAAAAATCCGTTATCAGGCTTCCTGGTAACGGATTTTTTTATAAGATGGGGAAAAGATAATGACAAAACATATACTACTTTATGACACGACGCTCAGAGATGGAACCCAGGGCGAACAGATAAACCTTTCAGCGGAAGACAAGCTCAGGATCGCCCTGAAGCTGGATGAAATGGGCATCCATTATGTTGAAGGCGGATGGCCCGGTTCCAATCCAAAGGACGTCCGGTTTTTTAAGATGGCCCGTGAAACCTCATTTCAGACCTCAAAAACGACTGCCTTTGGAAGCACAAGGCGTTCCCGGATTATTCCCGAAAAAGACGAAAACATCCGGGCCCTTCTTGACGCCGGAACCGAAACAGTAACGATTTTTGGAAAAAGCTGGGATCTTCACGCCACACAAATCCTCGGAGTCTCTCTTGAGGAGAACCTGTCCATGATTGAGGATTCCCTTGAATATCTTAAAAAATGTAAAAAAGAAGTCATCTACGATGCGGAGCATTTTTTTGACGGCTATAAAAAAAATCCGGAGTATGCCGTCAAAACCGTCATGTCCGTCGCGAAGGGAGGCGCGGACATCATTGTTCTCTGTGATACGAACGGCGGAACGCTTCCCCATGAGGTTCAGGCCATTATGGAAAAAGTCGTGCCCCGGATACCTTCCATTGTGGGGATACACGCGCACAACGATTGCGGTCTTGCCCTTGCCAACTCCATGACGGCCGTCCAATGCGGCGCCACCATGGTTCAGGGGACAATTAACGGCTATGGAGAACGCTGCGGCAATGTCGATCTTATTTCGGTCATCGCGAACCTGCAGCTCAAGATGGGTTATCAATGCCTGCCAGAAGAAAGTCTGAAGCACTTAACCGAACTTTCCCTTTTTGTAAGCGATGTGGCCAATGTCCCACCCCTAAACCAGCGTCCCTTTACAGGTAAGAGCGCCTTTGCCCATAAAGCGGGAGTCCATGTCAGTGCTATCCAAAAAAATCCATCCGCCTATGAGCATATGGACCCCGCGAAGGTCGGTAACAGAAGGAGGGTTCTGGTATCTGACCTGGCCGGCAAGAGTAACATTGAATACAAGACAAAAGAGATGGATATTCAGGTCGGCGGCAACGGCTATGACAGCAAAAAGATTGTGAACAAAATAAAAGAGTTAGAGGATCAGGGATATCAGTTCGACGCCGCGGAGGGTTCTCTGGAACTCCTGATCCGGAAGGTTACGGGGCAATTTGAAGAACCATTCGCCCTTGAATCATTCCGTGTAACCATAGAAAAAGATAAATCCGGCACAAGCTCCTCACAGGCTACGATAAAAATCTCTGTGGGTGATGAACAGGAAATTACTGCTGCGGAAGGTGACGGCCCGGTCAACGCCCTTGACCACGCCCTGCGAAAGGCCTTGAACGGTTTCTTCCCCCAGGTTAGGGAGATGAAATTAGTGGATTTCAAGGTGAGGGTGATAGAAGGAAGCGACGGCACGGCGGCCAAGGTAAGGGTCAAGATTGATTCAAGGGACTCCCGGGAGGTATGGTCTACCATCGGTGTCTCTGAGAATATCATCGAGGCGAGCTGGCAGGCACTCGTGGACAGTATACAGTATAAGCTGTTAAAAGATATAAGGGTAGATTAATGCTCATGGGTTCAGAGAAACCCGAAACAAAGGAAAAAGCACAGGAAAAGTATTTTATAACCTTTTCTGTGCTTTTTTATCCAGATTGGAAGAATCCTATAAACGAATTTAGACGCATCCCGTGGGTTTCGGAAGGCCGGCCATTTTACAGGCCCCTTTACCCGGTCCGGATGGAAATAACTCATAGATATACTTCAGTTTGTAACCTGTGACCTTGGAAAGGATTCTGACCATGGGAGCGATACCGTTCTTCTTGTAATACTCTTGAAGCACGTTAATGACCTTCCAGTGCTCATCCGTTAATTCCTCAATACCTTCGGTAGACTTTACGTGGCGCACCCAGGCCTCATTCCAATTGTTGAAATCATCAATAAAACCGTCTTCATCCACATTAAAAGTCTGTCCTTCAAATTCTACACTTGGCATACCCGAAAACCTCCTTTATTAATTATCTTAATGATTTTGGCGGCTTATAAATTTTGACACTAAAATTTATAATATATTTTCATCAATGTCAATCACTTTATCTCTATTTTTGTATTTCTTTTCACAAGCTTCCTGTATTCAATCGCGGCCTTAAATAAGCTTTTCCCCCAAAGCCTGTTGCCTCCCGCGTGAATATGGGTGTAGGTGGCGAAGATGTTCCTTTTTATAAGGCCGTCCCTTTCTCCATCGAGTCCGTGACCGCGCTCCACCCTGAATACCGTTTCGATCTCTTCCGGGCGTGTAATGACGGGCCTGGAGTAATGAAACTCGTGACCTTTAATGACCTCACCCTTCCTGTAGTAAGAATTTTCCCTATCCGGCTTCAGAATTGTGTATCCATGGCCCTGGGGTTTTTTATTCATTTCAAAGCGAATGGGGAGGACCCCGGTCATGGGAAAGGCTTCTCCTTTTACGAGAAGGTATTCTCCCAAATAGATCAATCCGCCGCATTCGGCATAGACTGGAAGGCCCTTATCAACCATTTCCCTCAGTGAGACCCTGAATCCTTTATTTTCGGCGAGCTCCCTTGCCTTGGTCTCAGGAAAACCTCCTCCGATGTAAAGGGCGTCTAGGTCTGGAAGCCCGATGTCGGTCATTGAATTGATTTCCACAAGGACGGCACCAAGGCTTTTTAAGTGATCCAGATTTTCCGGATAATAGAACCAGAAGGAGCTGTCCTTGATATAACCGATGCACGGAGGATCTGAGATCTCAAAGGGAGAAAACTCCTCTTCTCGCCGCCCGGCTATTTCGTTCAGGGACGCGGCTTCTCCGGCCAAGCGCCAAATCATATCCAGATCAATATGCTCTTCAACGATCGATTCGGCCCATTTGACGGCCTTTAGCGCTTGCCCCCTTTCCTGGTGGGGCACAAGTCCCATATGCCTCTCGGGAAAAAGATTGACCCGTAATTTTGGGACAGAGCCGATTACAGGCACCTTGCAATACCGCTCTATGGAGTTCCTCACGAGGGTTTCCTGGCGAGACCCGGCAACCCGGTTGAGTATAATCCCGGCGATGTTCAGGGCAGGATCAAATCTCTGGCAACCCATGATAAGCGCGGCAATGGTCCGGGTCGCCATGGTGACGTCTACGATGATGACTACCGGGGAACCCGTCAATTTACCCAATTCCGCGGTGCTACAGCATCCATTCAGATCCATGCCGTCAAAAAGCCCCCTGTTCCCTTCGATCAGGGATAATTCCGAATCAACTGAATTTGACAGAAATGAATGAAGAATCTGCCCTTCGGACATCAGAAAAGGGTCAAGATTATGGCAGTCACGGTCCGCGGCAAATGATAACCACCCGGCATCGATAAAATCAGGTCCCTTTTTAAATGGTGCTACCCTATACCCCATTTCTCGAAATGCGGAAATAAGGCCTAAGGAAAAAATGGTCTTACCGGAACCTCCTTTCAGGGCGGATATAACAATTCGTGGTAGCGGGCTGATCATATTGATATTCCAACAAATCCACTTATTTCAAACCGTCTCGGGAACCGGGAAACCGAAGGGATCCCGAAGCGCGAACAGGGGGCCATAAAAGCCCTGATTCAAACTGTCCATTTCCTACTGGATGACATAAAAAACCACAATAAAATAATACGCTTTTTTTATTGACACACCCTTTGATTCTGAGTAATACATAACGGATTGTATGAAATTTCACAAATAAAAAAGATTTTATATTTGGGCTGCTTATAGATTTTTGGTATTACAGGGAGGAGGTGAAGGCGGATCGAAATTTTTTTCAGGGTCGCCCCTTAAAGACTATATAACCGTTTATTATTGTAAAGGAGGCATCGATAATGGCTTTTGAACCGAGAGAAGAACAAAAAGAACTGAAATACGAGGAGCTCAGAATTTATTCCGACGAAGAGTTACACAACTATACGGAGGAGGAACTTAAAAATTTTAAGATCAAACACGATACTCCCATGTGTGATGATCTGGAAAAGGGTCCATGGCCGAGCTTTGTGGCCGATGCCAAACGAGAGGCCCTTCATAGGAGGAAACTGGCCGACGACCGGATGATGATCGAGAGGGATGTGGCCGAAGACCTCATCGGCCAACTGGAGGTTTCCTTTCAGGATGGTGA
>CAYTUL010000386.1:0-4732 GCA_964441135.1 uncultured Desulfobacteraceae bacterium
TTACTAAAGGATCCCAAACCGCCCGCCTGGGTAGCAACTTAACGTTGCACTACTTCCGGAGGCTTTCGCCCCAGGAAAGAGATTGCTGAGCACCCAAACTTTTGAAAAGGACTAAATAGTTACAAACTTTTTTTGAAAAAGAGGATAAAGGAAGCCGTTGGTTAAGTCAAGGGAAAGGGATGGATGTCCATGAGGGAAAACAGGTCCCGCCAGGAGGATATCCTTGGCACCTCAAAATCCGGTATCTCCTTTTCGCCTTTGAGGATACCCCTCACCTGGGGTAGATTCCGGTCCCTTACATAGGTCATCCATACCGGCTTCAGCCCGGCCTTTCGGGCCCCGTGGATGTCCGGTTCCGGGTCATCGCCGATATAGAGTATTTGATCTTCCGGTGCATCAAGCCCTTCGGCAAGCTCCCTGAAAACAGCAGGATGCGGCTTACGAAATCCCAATTCGCCTGAGATGAGAATGGTCTTAAAATAGGGATTCAGCCCTGCGCACTTCAGGATCTCCCGGGCCGCCGGACCATGGGTGAAATTGGACAGCAGGCCGAGGGAATACCGGCTTCGAAGGGCGTCTAACATGGCCTCGGCCCCTGGGATAGGATGTATATTTTCATAGAAGGCCGAAAAATAACACTCGACCGCGCTGCTGATCCTGTCGTCATCCGGAAGAACCGGGGTCCCGCCGTCCCCAAGGGCGGCACTGATCCAGAACCGGTTATGGGTCTCCCGCCCTTCCCTTTTGGCGCGATCCACAAACTTCAAAGCCCTATCGAGGTAGGCCTTTTTAAAGGATATTTCCTCTATGGTGATGCCGCTGTTCCGAAGACTCCGAATCAACCGGTCCATGGCTTCCGCCAGGGTATTGGGCCCAACGGTGATAAGGGTGTTGAACAGATCAAATCCTATGGCCCGAATATTTTTCACGATGTGATTTCCTGATGCGGAAGGAAGAGACCCTTCTAAAGGCATCAGAGACCCAGATATGCCTTCTTTATCATTTCTTCCTGAAGAAGATATTCACTGTTTCCTTCCAGGATAATCCGGCCGTTTTCCAGTACGTAGGCGCGGTCCGCTATTTCCAGGGTCTGTTGAACATTCTGCTCGATCAGGAAGATGGCGATGCCCTCTTGGCGAAGCCCCTTAATGATTTCAAATATCTCATCCACTACTAATGGCGCCAGACCGGAGGACGGCTCATCAATAAAACATAGCTTCGGACTGGACATCAGGCCCCTGCCCATGGCCACCATCTGCTGTTCACCCCCGCTTAATGTCCTTGCCAATTGCCCCTGTCTTAACTGTAAGATGGGGAAAAGCTCATATACCCTCTCAAGGATCTCCTTCCTTTGATTCCATACCCGCTTTGTATAGGCGCCCATCTCCAGGTTTTCCCGTACGGACATGTCCGGAAATAGCATTCTTCCCTCGGGAATATGGGAAATCCCCAATTCCACGATAACATGAGAGCTCAGCCCGTCTATCCTCCGGCCGAGAAACTCCACCTTCCCCGCTGTGGGACGCAATAAACCGGATATGGTATTCACAAGGGTGGTTTTTCCGGCCCCGTTGGCGCCCACCAGGGCGACGACCTCCGCCTCATTCACGTTGAAAGAGACAGCCCACAGGGCCTGGATGTTGCCGTAAAAGGTATCGATATCGTTAACCTGCAGCATGGGACTTGTCTCCTAAGTATACCTTAATCACCCTTTCACTCTTGGCAATCTCTTGCGGCGTTCCTTCTGCGATCTTTTCGCCGTGATGGAGCACCATAATTCGTTCACACACGTTCATAATGGCCTTCATGACATGCTCGATCATGATGATCGTGATTCCCTTCTCCCGGATCCGCTTCACTAATTCCATGGCCTGGGCCACCTCGGTGGGATTCAGGCCGGCCATTAATTCATCGAGTAACAACAGTTCGGGACCGGTGGCCAGTGCCCGGGCGACCTCCAGCCTCTTCTGGTTTGCCAGGGTCAGGTCTTTGGCCGGAATCATGATCACTTTTGATAGGCCCACAAAATCCAGATATTCGAAGGCTTGCTGGGCCTTTTTAGCGGAAGACATCTTGGCAGAGATACCGAAGTGCAGGCCTAAAATAACATTACTCAGCACGGGCAGGTCAGGGAAGATCTTGACCGTCTGAAAGGTCCGGGCAATCCCCATTCTGCAGATCTTATAGGGTTTCAGGCCCGTGATGTTCTCCCCCTTGAATTTTATGGTCCCCGATCCGGTGGAGAGGGCGGCTGAAATCAGATTGAAGAGGGTCGTTTTACCGGCACCGTTGGGGCCGATCAGACCGAATGCCTCCCCCTGGTCCACATAAAAGTCCACGTTGGATACGGCGGCCAAACCCCCGAAATATTTGGTGACCCCTTTCCCTTCAAGTATTGGCATATTTCCTCTCTGAATATCGTTTCCACAACTTTTGTATCAGCCCGACCAGCCCGTCCGGCAAATACAGAATGGCGATCACCAGGATGACGCCGAAAATGAGCATATATACCTCCGGGAACCGGGTTATCAGGATTTCCTCAAGGTAGCTGAAAATGGCAGAGCCTATGATCGGTCCGTAAAGCTGACTCATGCCGCCGAACAGGGCCATCAGGACAGGCATAAAAGAGTATAGCATATAAAAGGCAATAAACGCATCGATATATGTCCATTTCGTGGCCATGACACTCCCGGCCGCGCCCATAAAAAAAGCGCTTACGGCAAAGACCATCACCTTCACCATCACCACATTTATACCGCAATGTTCCGCCGCTTCCTCTTCCTGACCGATGCTCATCAGGGCCAGGCCATACTTGGAATGTTTAATGACCGTAGCGGTAATCATCAGCAGTACAAAAATTCCAAGCATATACAAATAGATCAAATTATAGTCTTTGACCATTACGAATCTGCCGCGCGTGCCCGTAAAATGGATTTCATAATAGTTGACAGCATTCGCGATAAGCATAAGGAGACCAAAGGTAAATACGGCAAAATAGATGCCCCTCAGCCTCAGGGTCAGGGCACCCACAAGCAGTGCAAGACAGAAACTGGCCACCCCCCCCATAAAGACAACAATCACAAAGGGTATGGCCTCTCCTATGATGGCGGTTGTATATATGCCGAACCCGAAAAAGGCGGCCGGCGCCAGGGAGATATACCCGGTAGGTGCGGAGAAGATCACCCAGCCCACCGTCAGGATCACATACATGAGGATGCTGCTTAGAAGAATCACGGGATACCCCGGCCCATAAAGGGGCACGGTGGCCAAAAGGGCCAATATGATAAGAAGGACCACTCCTGTTATGATATTTTTCCTTGTTTTTAAGGTGGCAATATCCATTTCTCTATTTCCCCAAAATACCTTTCGGTCTCACCAAGAGCAGGAGTGAGAAGATAAAATAGTAGGCAACCATGTACAAGCTCGGCTCGATGGTAGTGACGATGCTGCCTACAAATCCCAGGATAAACCCGCCGAGAAAACTGCCCACGATGCTCCCCATCCCGCCGAGGGCAACCACGATGATAGCTATAATTGTATATTCCATTCCCATGGTCGCCTGAATGGGGTAGCACATGCTGATAAGCGCACCGGCAAAACCGGCCATCACCGCGCCGAATCCGAAACAGAGGGCCAGGACCTGGTTGATATTGACGCCCATGAGTCCTGCGGTCTTCGGGTCCTGGGCCGCGGCCCGGATCGCCTTGCCCAGGCGGGTAAAGGCCAGAAAGAGGTAGAAAATTGCGCCTATCACGACGGCATAGATCAGCGTTATCAGGCGGTTGGCGGCAAATACAGCACCACCGATATTCACACCGACATTTAAATAGGAATATCCATGATGATCAGCACCCCATATCAATATAGCAACATTTTGAATGATAAAATAAAGACCGAAACAGGCCAGCATGGATTTGCTTTCAAAAATATTCATGTTCGGAGAGGAATTCAGGAGGTTCCTAAAGAGGGTCTTGTGCAGGAAAAAGCCGATTAAAAAAATAAAAGGGCCGCAGATAACCAGAGAAATCAGTGGATTTATACCTGCAAATGTATAGAGGGTCCAGGTGGCAAAGGCCCCTAACATGATGAATTCGCCGTGGGAGATGTTAAAGACCCGGGCCACACCGTACTGCAGGCTAAGTCCAACAGCGATCAACGCGTAAATTCCGCCCAGAAGCAGGCCGGCGATTATGACATCAAGTATTTCTACGAGCATAGTGAACGTATCCTGAATTTGGGTAGATATAATGCAGGCTGTCCAGAGTATTCGGAATCAGGATCCGCATGGTTTCGGTATCCTCTGAGACAGCCTGCCGGGCTATTTGAACTATGCACTATCAGAGCTAAGCCCGTTTTACTACTTGGCTTTCGGGGCCGGGAAGGGCGGTTTTGGATAAATCGGTTCCGCGGTTCGTTTGCCCTTGGGACTTATGACTTCAAATATCCCGTTCTGCCACTGCCCGATCTGACCTGCGTAACAGGGCTCTGCCAGCATCTGGTTCTCAAACCAGGTCTCGCCCAGGATCGTATTGCACTTCTCAGTAGAAATACATTTCCTCAGCTTCTCATGGTCGAGGGAACCGGTCTTCAGGATAGCCTGCTCCAAGACCTCCAGGGCGCACCAGTATACATCATGTCCCCACCAGTCGAGTTGACTGTCTTTATTACCCGCCGCCAGGAAGTCTTTAACCAATTGCGCGTGGGCCGGGGAGGATTTTGCATTCCAGGCACC
>CAYTUL010000387.1:0-4722 GCA_964441135.1 uncultured Desulfobacteraceae bacterium
ACTTGCACATAAACGAGTTCGTCTCTTCAAAGAGACCCCCGCAGACCATTGAATCAACGTATAAGCAATATCCTAACCGGACAATACTTAAAAACATGAAATAATATGAGTAATCCATGTCCATTGATATTACAGAATGGCTGATCAGGATACCCGTGCTTCTCTTTGCCCTCACGATTCACGAATATGCCCATGGCAAGGCCGCACTGTCCTTAGGCGATCCAACTGCGAAGAACGCCGGAAGGCTTACGTGGAACCCGATAAGCCATATCGATCCCATCGGGGCCATCTGTCTGTTCTTTTTCCATTTCGGCTGGGCCAAACCCGTTCCCGTGGATACCCGGTATTTCCGAAACCCGAGAAGGGATACCATACTCATGGCCTTAAGCGGACCCATTGCCAATCTTTCTGCCGCCTTCGTAACGGGAATTTTTATAAGAAATTTTCTCCTTCCCTGGGAGATATACCTTAAGGTTTTGATTTATATGATTCTTATGAACACGGGCCTTGGGCTCTTCAATCTATTTCCTTTACCTCCCCTTGACGGCTCCCATGTGCTTGAAAATATTCTTCCATATCGCGCTTCAATAAAATTCCGTCAAATAGGAAGGTATACGCCTTTTCTGCTGATAGGTATTTTAGTGATGGAAAATGCGTTTCACATCCATGTTTTCGCTAAGGTCTTCACCCATCCAATACTATATGTCAGTCATCTTTTCGGGGGGGATAATCTATTCAGATTGCTCGGGATATTGAGATGAGTCAATACACCAAATGCCGGGTATCCTTTTTCGGAATTTGTGAGATCACGGCCCCGTCTATGAATAATCCGAGACCCAATATTCTGTTCCTGAAGGACAAAATGACATACCCGTTGTCTATCCCCAGGTTAACGGGAACCCTTTCTCCGGCAATCAATTTTTTCAGGTCCTCTTCGAGAATATCCCATTTAGCCCTCTTCGCCCTGTTTCCGAAGATCTGGATCATCCTTGTTGTAGGTTTTATGAAACGGCCGATCTCCTGGAAGGCCTTCATGCCCACCAGAAACACCTTAAGATGCGAACCCCTTGAAAGGTTAGGTGAATCTCTCAATAGCCACCAGTTTTTTCCTTTTTTAAACATTATATAGCGTTCAAAGAGATCCCGGGGAATTCCAAACCTGTCTTCAAGGTAGGAAAAGAGACGATTTCTATCATCCTCTCCGGACAATTCTGGCCATGAAGAATCCCACGGAGTCGATCCTGTGGGGGTAAAATCTGGCGGCGCGTTCGAGTCGTTTGTCATAAACCTTGTCTTTCCACTCAAGGAGTCCGGGCTCATGTTGAAAACCGGTGTCAAGGGGTAACAGGTCGGCGTCCCTGTATTCAAGAAGATAATGGACAATCGATTCATTTTCACCCGGGTTGTATGTACAGGTGGCATAGAGCATTTCACCCTTTTCCTGCAAAAGGTCAAATCCCCTGGTTATTATTTTTTTCTGGAGAGCCGTCAGCCGGCGGTAAAAACTGGAATCATTGTCCCACCGCCAGCTCTGCTTTTTATTCGTGTTCCTGATTCTTCCTTCACCGGAACAGGGCACGTCGGCAAGCACATAGTCAAAACCCTGTTTTAATGGAAATTCCTGGGCCTGATAGGCGGTCAGCACAGCATTCATTACCCCGAGTCGCGACAGGGTATGGGCTAAGGGTAAATGTCTTTTCCGGTAAAGCTCGTTCGCGACGATCAGGCCCCTATTCTTCATTATTTGAGCGAGGTGAGATGTCTTTCCTCCCGGGGAAGCGCACAGATCAAGGACATATCCCTCCGGTTCAGGCGAAAGGACGATAGATGCCATACAGGATGTAAGGGCCTGGGGATGAATATACCCTGTAAAATATTCCATAAGGTTTCCAGGGGATTTTAACCCGGATGTCTGAAAAAGGTTATACCTCGCATCGCCCATGGATTTGAGGGTTATCCCTTTTTCGCGCAGCATGTTCACCAGTTTCCTGGTTTCTATCTTCAGGGTATTTACCCGGAGGCACAGGGGAAGGGGGGACCTGAGGCTCTCGCGGAAAAGGGAGAAATCGGGAATGATATCGCTGTAACACTCAAAGATTGAACGCATAATATTTACAGGATCTTAGGATGATACTTTGAGGCTATTCCTTATCTTCCGGAATCTTCTTTTTGGACACAATCATCCTGCAGATCAAACCGAAAAGGAGGGCTCCGCTTATCAGGATGATCAGGTTCGAGGAAAAAAATGTCATGATAAAAAAGTGGGGGTTATTCAGCCTGTATGCCGATACGAGAAGCTGTATACCGAAAAGCAGGAAAAAGGCCGAAACAAATGATAATATAATGTGCCATACCCACCAGAAAAAATTTGGCATTTTAATACCATGGATATTTTAGTTAAAGTAACATATAAGGATACAGCGGTCTGTTTCAGGACTTTCCCAATACCAGGCTCTCGGATGCCGTGTAAGGATCGGTTTTTCCATTCAAGATCGAATCAACCGCCCTTTCGAAATCACCGCTTTCCGCCAACTGTCCGAATACTTCCTCGAGAAGGCGGGTTTTTACCATTTCCTTAAGTTCCTCTTTAACCCTGTCCCTTCGCTTCCGCAAATTAAGGTCACGACCCGAACCGAGGAGATAATTCCTGTGATTTTCTATCTCTTCTAAGAGTTCATCGATACCATTGCTGGCAATGGCCTCCGTTTTTATGATAGGAGGCACCCATCCGCCGCTCTCCTCGTTTTTTCCCATCTCAATGGCGAGTCTCAGATCCGAAAGGGTCCTGTCCGAACCTTCCCTGTCCGACTTATTGATTACGAACAGGTCACCGGCCTCAAATATACCGGCCTTGATGGCCTGTATGTCGTCACCCATGCCGGGTATGACAACAATGACCGTTGTGTGTGCGTTTTTCACGATGTCTACCTCGTCCTGTCCCACTCCCACGGTTTCCACAATGATATAATCCTTCCCCATGGCATCCAGGACATCCATGACACTGCGCGTGGACTGGGTCAGGCCGCCGAAGGTTCCATGAGTGGCCATGGATCGAATAAACACCCCATCGTCGTTGCTGTGTCGCTGCATCCGGACACGGTCCCCTAACAGGGCGCCTCCCGTGAATGGACTGGTAGGATCAACCGCGATGACGCCCACGGTCTTTCCCTCTTTTCTCAGATTCGCAAGCATTCGATCGACCAGGGTACTCTTGCCTACACCGGGTGCACCCGTAATGCCTATGATATAGGCGCAACCCGTATGGGGGTACAGGTCTTTAAGGATTTGCCTGACACCGGGATTCCCGTGATCGATATCGCTTATTAATCGCGCCACGGTTCTTATATCTCCCGCCAAGACTTTGTTTACGGTATCAGACACGATTCCTCTTTCCTTTATTTCATTTTCCCCAATAACCCGCTTGCGATGGTGTTTTTTTGAATTTCCCTGGTCCCTTCATAGATCTCCATTATTTTTGCGTCCCTGTAGAATCTCTCCACTTCATACTCAAGCATGTAGCCGTAGCCTCCGAATAACTGGATCGCTTCATCCGCGACTTCAACGGCCGTCCTGCCGGCATACATCTTGGCCATGGATGTCAACCCTGGGTCCATATTTCCCTGATCATAATTCCATGCCGCCTTGTAGACGATCAGTCTCGCTGTTTCTATCCTGGTGGCCATATCCGCTAACTTATGCCGCGTTACCTGAAACTGGGCCAGCCTCTTTCCGAACTGACGCCTCTCCCTGACATAGGCCAGGGCCCTATCAAAGGCCCCCTGAGCGATTCCCAGGGCCTGTGCCGCTATCTCAATCCTGCTCTCATCAAAAAATTCGAGGGCCTGATAAAAACCCTTTCCCGCTTTGCCTACAAGATTAGAAGCAGGGACCCTTACATTATTAAAGGAGAGTTCGGCAGTGGATGTCATCCTTATCCCCATCTTTTCGCCCACATCCGCCGCCGAAAATCCCGGGGTCCCCTTCTCAACCAGGATGACGGATTGGCCGCGATAGGTGGGCATTATCTCAGAATCCGTCATGCACAGGACCAGCACGAAATCGCTCATGGTCCCGTTTGTAATAAAGGTTTTTACCCCGTTTATAACATATTCATCCCCTTCCCTTACGGCCGAAGTATTTAACAGGGTGATATCGCTCCCGTGGTCGGGTTCCGTGAACCCTCCGCTTGAAAGGGCCTCACCACGGGTGATAGGAGTCAAGTATTTCCCCTTCTGTTCTTCGTTTCCAAATCTCAGGATTATCTCGGAAGCAAAGTCCGCGAGGCTGACGCAAATACCGATTCCTGAATCCCTGCGACACAACTCCTCGACCACAAGGACGTTTTCCAGGATGCCGTAGCCCTGTCCCCCGTAATCTTCAGGAAAATGGATGCCGATGAAACCGAGTTGGCTCGCCTTTTTCCAGATCTCCAGGGGATAGGCATGGGCCTTCTCCAGTTCAAGGGCCATTTCCTTATCGAACTCTCCCCTGGCAAATTCTCTTGCGGCCTGCTGAATTGCTTCCTGTTCCTTGCTTAATCTGAAATCCAATTGAAGACCCCCATCCGTTTATTCCAGGAGTTCTCCTTTAAATTGGGGCTCCCGTTTTTCCAGGAACGCCGTCATACCCTCTTTTCTATCCGGGCTGTTCCCGATGATGCCGAAGGCATCGGACTCAATATAGCAGCCTTCCCGGAGGCTGACGTCATAGCCCCGTTCAATA
>CAYTUL010000388.1:0-4719 GCA_964441135.1 uncultured Desulfobacteraceae bacterium
ATTATCCCCGAGCACCCTTCTTTATTAACCATCTTTCAAAAGGCTAAAGTGTTACTTCGTTTCAAATTTTTGAATAGATTTAACCGGAGCGTGATCAGAAGTCAACATTACTATTATAAAGAAGGGGCAGGAATGGAAGATGAAAAATTGCAGGAATTCCTTTTAAAATTAGCGTTATAGGACTTGACGCCCTTTCTTTTTTCTGATAGTGAAATTTTGCTCAAAGTTGGAAAGACGAATAAAAATTTAAGGCAGATCAATAACCACATTTAAAGGAGGAAAGAAAATATGGCTTATAACGCGGTCAAGATGAAGGACTGGCAAATATCCGAAGCTGCCGAGAAAAAAATGCCTACACCAGAAGAATGGCGTGAGAGGATGGGCCTTGAAAAGGATGAACTCATGCCCTACGGCAGACTCGCCAAACTCGACTTCATGAAGATTATAAAACGGCTTGAGAAGAAGAGGGATGGCAAGTATATCGAGGTAACAGCCATCACACCGACACCCTTGGGTGAGGGGAAGAGCACGACTTCTTGCGGTTTGATGGAGGGACTGGGCAAGATCGGGCTTAATGTGGGTGGTGCGCTCAGGCAGCCTTCGGGCGGTCCAACCATGAACATCAAGGGAACAGCGGCAGGCGGGGGTAATTCTCTTCTCATTCCCATGACAGAGTTTTCCATGGGCCTTACGGGTGATATTAATGATATCATGAACGCCCACAATCTCGCCATGGTCGCGCTAACGGCACGAATGCAGCATGAGAGAAACTATAATGATGAACAGTTGAAAAGGCTTACCAAGATGAAGAGGCTTGAGATCGACCCGACCCGTGTGGAGATGGGATGGATTATTGATCTCTGTGCCCAGTCCCTGAGGAATATCGTCATTGGTATGGGCGGCAGATATGACGGCTTCACAATGCAGTCCAAGTTCGGCATAGCGGTGTCTTCCGAACTGATGGCCATTCTATCCATCGTTACGGACCTTGCGGATCTCCGTAAACGATTAGGAGAAATTACGGTAGCCTTTGATAAGAGCGGAAAAGCCGTCATGACTAATGATTTAGAGGTCGGAGGAGCCATGACCGCATGGATGAGAAATACTATTAACCCGACACTCTTGTGTACGGCGGAATACCAGCCCTGTATGGTGCACGCTGGTCCCTTCGCAAATATCGCCGTAGGCCAATCCTCTATTATTGCGGACAGGATCGGACTGAAACTATTTGATTATCACGTTACAGAGAGCGGTTTCGGCGCTGATATCGGGTTTGAAAAGTTCTGGAACGTGAAATGCCGATACAGCGGTCTGAAACCCCATGTCTCGGTCCTTACCACCACCATTCGTGCCCTCAAGATGCATGGAGGCGGACCGAAGGTTGTGGCCGGTTTGGCCCTTGATCCCGCATATACAAAGGAAAACCTGGAGCTGCTGGAAAAGGGTGTTCCTAACATGGAGCATCATATTAGGACTATCCGAAAGGCGGGGATTAATCCGGTTGTCTGCATTAATGCCTTCCACACCGATACGAAGAAAGAAATCGCGCTTGTCAGAAGATACGCGGAAAAGGCCGGGGCCAGGTGTGCGGTATCCACCCACTGGGCCGATGGAGGCGATGGAGCGATCGAATTCGCGGAGGCCGTAAAAGAGGCCTGTGACGATAAATCAAAGTTCAAATTTCTCTACCCCATAGAGACCAAACTCCGTGCAAGGGTCGAAAAGATCGCCAAAACGGTTTACGGGGCAAGCGGTGTTTCCTGGACCCCGGAGGCGGAGGCCAAGGCCAAGATGCTTGAAAATGATCCCAAATATGACGAGTACGCGACAATGATGGTAAAGACCCACCTCTCGCTAACCCACGATCCGGCCCAGAAAGGAGTCCCAAAGGGATGGACCCTGCCGATCCGGGACGTACTCATCTACTCCGGTGCCAAGTTCCTCTGCCCCTGCGCCGGCACCATCAGCCTTATGCCGGGGACCAGTTCCAATCCGGCGTTCCGGCGAGTGGACGTGGACGTGAAGAGCGGGAAGGTAAAAGGATTGTTCTGATAAAATTACGCAGGAATTTTATATGACGCGGCTTCGTCGCTCTAAAGAGAGACGAAGTCGCGTTTTATTGCTCACTCCACCTGCCGTACTTCTCCCGGAGCATACGATGGATTATCTTTCCTGTGGCGGTCCTTGGCATCTCGGTGTCTTTGATAAAATCTATGCTTTTTGGCCGTTTATAACCGGCTATCTGACCGCGTGTGGAGTTAATGATCTCCCTGGCCAATTCATCTGAGGGTTCAAAGCCGTTATGAAGTACCACAACGGATTTAACGGCCTCGCCCCATTTGTCATCCGGGACGCCGATCACAGCGACGTCTTTGACCGCCCTATGGGCTCCGATCACGCTTTCCACCTCGGATGGATATACGTTTTCACCGCCTGTGATGATCATGTTGGCCTTCCGGTCCACGAGCGTATAGAAACCATCTTCATCCTGCTTTACCATATCCCCCGCGGAAGACCATTCTCCTTCAAAGGCATTCCGGGTTTTTTCCGGTTCCTTCAGGTATTCCTTGAAAAGCATGGGAGTTCGGAAAAAGAGTTCCCCGACTTCTCCATCAGGGACTTCCTGCCTGTTTTCATCAAGGATTTTTATACGATCGGTTCCCCATATCTCCGTGCCGATGGAACCCAATTTCCTGAACTGATCTTCGGGCCTTAGGAGAGTAACCAGGCCGCTTTCGGTACTCCCATAGGCCTCCCACAGCTCCGCGTTCTTAAAGTATTCCATGATGGAAATTTTCAGATCTTTTCGTGCGGGCGCGGATGAGATAAGGAGCTGGCGAATAGAAGATACGTCGATGGCGTTTTTGATCTCATCAGGCAAAGCGAGTATCATGATGTAATGGGTTGGAACGAGCGACGTAAATGTAATCTTATATTTCTCGATGGTCTTTAAGAGTTCTTCAGGATCGAAACTGACCATGTTGTAAACGAAGACCGGTGCCGATACCAGGGTATAGGCGAAGGAATAGAATATGGAATTCACGTGACACATGGGCATGACAAGCATGACCTTGTCGGAGGGCCGGACTCCCATGTTGAGATTACTTAAAAAGTAGTGAGACACATTATTCTCATGGGTTCGCACAACCCCCTTCGGCCTGCCCGTGGTACCTGACGTGTACATTATGGTCCAGGTGTCATCACCGTCTACCATAATATCCGGTTCTTCAGGTGACGCCCCATGAAGCCATTCCTCAAAGTCCATATATCCATCCGGGGTCGGGCCGTCTCCCAGATAGATGTAGGCGTTTTGTGGCACAGGGAGCTTATCCCTTATCCCATTGATAAGTTCCACGAAGGGTTCTTCCACTATAAAGGCCTTACACTCTGAATGGTTGACGATGAACTCAATCTCCGGGGCTGCCAATCTGAACATGATGGGAACAATTGCCTGTCCACCCTTGGCGCATCCGGCGTATATATCCATCCATTCACCTCTGTTGTAACCGATAGCAGCGAATGTTTCTTTGTACCCTACTCCTATCCCCTTCAAACCGTTCGCCAATCTACAGGATCGTTCATTCCATTCCTTGAAGTTATATTCTTTGGTTTTATCCTGCCATCCAAGCTTGTCGGGGTAATTGGCGGCATGCATTTTTAAGACCGTTCCCATAGTCATCCATTTGCTTGTCGTCATTTGAAGTCCTTTCCTTTATTTGGAAGAAGCCCCGACCTCTGGCCGGGGTTTTTCACGGATGCATCAACTTTCATTTATCCATCGCCTTAGCCACAATTTCCGTTATATCCATAATCTTGATCTTTCCCCTCTCCTCCTTCGGGAGGGCTCGCGCGCCTTTTCTAAGATTATCTTTACATGCGGCACATCCCGAGACAATGATCTCCGCTTCAACATCCAGGGCATCCCTTACCCTTTCAGATGCCATTTTCACGGCAAGATCCGGATCACTGGCTAACACGCCGCCGCCACCGCCGCAGCACTTCGCCTGGAGCCTGTTTCTCGCCATTTCCACGAATTCAAGTCCGGGTATGGATTTTAAGATATTTCTCGGTTCTTCAAATATCCTGAAAGCCCTGCCGAGGTCGCAGGGGTCATGATAGGTAACCTTTTTCCCCAAATTACCTTTGAATTCAATATCACCCCTGCTTATGAGTTTCTCGAGATAATGTATTGAATGGTATACCTCTAATTTCAGGTCTCCAATACCGGGGTAGATCTTTTTGAAGGCCTTGTAGCATCCCGCGCATGGTGTGACCAGTTCATCAGCGTTCGTCGATCGTATCCTCTCTATAAGCTTCTCGGCGTGGGGCTTAAACTCATCCGAGCCCATGAGAAAAAGGGGAAACCCGCAGCAATTTTCTTCCATACCCAGGACCGTGTAGTCAACTCCGGCCGCATCCATGGGTTTGATAAGGCTGGGGACCATCTTCATATCAAGATAGCTCGGGACACAACCCATAAAGAGCAGCGTGTCCGCCTTGTCCTTCAACTCTCCCTTTTTGGCCTTTTCCCTGAGCGCAGGAGGATAGATATCAACCCTTTCTTCCTGAGAGCTCGCGTAAATATTCCCCGACTTGATAATATTGTCCCGGATTCCGAGCACCGGCGCAGGTGTAAGGCCGGATTCGTAGAGGTTTTTTCGAACACCTTCGACTATTTCATCTACTTTTATCTGGGCGGGACAGAAATAGGTACAGGCC
>CAYTUL010000389.1:0-4713 GCA_964441135.1 uncultured Desulfobacteraceae bacterium
CCATGATCCTTTTCGAAAGGGGATATGAATTAAAGGCTAATGGCGCAGGGCGTAAGGCGCCGGGGGATAAACCCGAAACTTTTTCTTGAATTCAGAGTATACCTTGTGCCTTGTGCCTTAAGCCTTGAGCCCAACCTATAGATATCCTCTTGAGAAAAGGGTGATGGCCGAAACCTGGAATGACAATATCGAAACGACCCATACAAACACTTTTGAACGTTACGAATCCTTTATGCAGCGTCTCTCGTTTATGACTGCCGAATCTTCTAAAGACAGATACAATAATGAGAAGGCCCTTCTATCCGAGCAATTGCGGTATTACCGGGAGAGGGCCGGAGAGTATGACGAATGGTTCCTCCGGAACGGCAGGTACAATCACGGCTCGAAGGAAAATACAAGGTGGTTCCGCGAGATTCGTTTTTTGGAGAAGAAACTCGATGAGTTTGGTCCGGGAGGCCGGATTCTCGAAATCGCATGCGGAACAGGTTTCTGGACACAGAAGCTCCTTCAATACAGCGATGATATCACGGCCCTCGACGCTTCGGAGGAAGTCATAATCCTCAACAGGGAAAAATGTAAACCGCATCAGCCGGACTATATTGTTGCGGATATTTTCAGTTGGAAACCTATCGAATCCTATGATGTCGTGTTCTTCAGTTTCTGGCTCTCCCATGTCCCGCCCGGTTTATTTGCAGATTTCTGGAAACTCGTGCGAGGCTGTCTCGCAGAGAGGGGCCGGGTCTTCTTTATCGATTCTTCTTCCTCACAAAAGCATTATACCAGAGTTCATAAACTCCCGCGCCCTTCACGAAACGAGTATATTGTAGGCCGTCGATTGAATAGCGGTCGGACATTCCGGATAATAAAAGTAAGGTTTGAACCCGAGGTGTTGGCGGAAAGACTTGGAGAACTGGGCTGGAACATCTCGGTTTTAAAAACGCAGGAATATTTTATTTTCGGTAATGGGAATCCAATGTAACCTTCCTATTATTTAAAAGGTCCGCAATCGACCCAGAAGAATATTCATCCCTGAAAGGAGTGTAGGATGTCCTTAAAATCCATTTCCCCGCTGGATGGTCGCTATGCCGAGCAGATGGGCGGTCTGTGCGAGATCTTTTCCGAGTGGGCTTTAATCCGATACTGGATACATGTTGAAATCGAGTGGCTTCTCACCATGGCCGAAAGGGAGGAGATTATTCACGTTCGGCCTTTCTCCGATCAGGAAAAGCAATTGCTGCGGTCCTGGGCTTTGGAGTTTGACGTACCCCAGGCCGAACGGG
The DNA here is from genome assembly GCA_964441135.1 of uncultured Desulfobacteraceae bacterium. Taxonomy (GTDB): domain Bacteria; phylum Desulfobacterota; class DSM-4660; order Desulfatiglandales; family HGW-15; genus CAYTUL01. The sequence continues at coordinate 1,281 of CAYTUL010000389.1, forward strand.
TCAAGGAGATCGAGAACATCACACGACATGACGTAAAGGCGGTGGAATATTATATTAAAGAGCGCCTTGAGGGGACATCTTTGGAAGAGATACGAGAGGCCGTTCATTTCTGCTGCACGTCGGAAGACATCAATAATCTTGCTTACGCCCTGATGTTTAAGGAAGGCATCGGGCGGGAATGGCTGCCAACGGCCCGTCGCATGGTCGATGAGGTAACCAAATTGGCGACCGATACTCACGATTCCCCGTTACTCGCAAGGACGCACGGCCAGCCCGCCACTCCAACGACAATGGGCAAGGAACTGGCCGTATTTGTATACCGCTGGCAAAGACAGCTCAGACAGGTTGAACAGATGGAGTATCTGGGTAAGTTCAACGGGGCCGTCGGCTGCTATAACGCGCACAACATCGCCTATCCCGAAGCATCCTGGGAAGATATAGCCCGGTTGTTTGTGGAAAGCCTCGGGCTTGCATTCAATCCCTTGACCACTCAGATCGAACCTCATGATTATATGGCAGAGTTGTTTCATGTCCTCATTCGATTTCATAATATTACCCTTGACTTCGTCCGGGACATGTGGGCTTACATCTCTCTTGATTACTTCCGCCAAAAAGCAGTCAAGACTGAAGTAGGGTCCTCCGTGATGCCCTACAAGGTTAATCCCATCGACTTTGAGAACTCGGAGGCCAATCTTGGAATCAGTAATGCCCTACTCGAGCATCTGGCCTCGAAACTTCCTATTTCGCGCCTGCAAAGGGACCTTTCGGATTCTTCAGCCCTGCGTAACATCGGTGCCGCATTGGGTCACTCGATGGTCGGCCTGCATTCCGCCCTAAAGGGGCTTGCACGGGTGGAAGTCAATAATGCCGTCTTGCAGAACGACCTGGAGAATGCGTGGGAGGTCCTGGCCGAGGCCGTGCAGACCGTTATGCGAAAGACAGGATACTCGAATCCCTACGAGTACATGAAAGGGCTGACCAGGGGCACCGGAATCACGAAAGATGAAATGCAGGCGTTTATCAGGAACCTTGACCTCCCCCGTGAAGACAAAGAACGTCTCCTCGGTCTTAAACCAACTGCATATACGGGATTGGCTGAGACTCTTATTCATCATATTCTAAAAAAGGTGATAGAAGACCATGAAAAAAGAAATCATAAAGTATGATGGGATTGCCGGTATTCCGGGTCCTGTAAACCATGCGGTAAAGGCCGGTAATTTTATTTTTCTTTCCAGTCAATTATCCGTAGATTTGAGGGAACACAAGCTCATCAAAGGGAATATCCGTCAGCAAACTGAAAGGGCGATGGAAAACATCAAATTCCTACTTGAGCAGGCGGGTTCATCATTGGACTACATTGTAAGGATCGTCATTTATATGAAAGATGTTAAAAGAGATTTCGAGGGGATGAACGATACCTACAGGCGCTATTTTAAAAAAGGGGAAGAACCGGGCCGGGTCACGGTGCAGGCACTCTCCCCGCTTGATGGAATTGATATTGAGATTGAGGCAACAGCGATTGTCTGAAGTCAAATATTTGTCATATCTTATAATTTTTTGAATAACCTCTGCTTTTTTTGGACTGGTACTCTGATGCCGCTCCGCATCAACCAATAAGCATGGCCGAACTGTAATATTCAGGCAGGGTTAAAAATGATTGAGGGATTAAACCATATCACCCTTATTGTAAGCGATCTGGAACGTATGTCTCATTTTATGACTTATATATTTGAAGCAAGGGAGATCTATTCCAGCGGGGAACAGAGATTCTCCACTTCAAAAGAAAAGTCCTTCTTGATCAATGGATTGTGGTTTGCGGTTATGGAGGGGAAGCCCCTTGCTGAAAAGACATACGATCATGTGGCGTTAAAAGTGGCAGAGGCGGACTTTGAAACTTATGTAAACCGTGTGCGTTCTCTAAATGTGGATATTTTGGAGGGACGAGACCGCATAGATGGAGAAGGAAAATCTCTATATTTCTACGATTATGACAACCATCTGTTCGAGTTACACACCGGTACCTTGGACGAGCGCCTTAAGACATATACGATGAAATCCCTTAATTATGACGAAATAGCCGGCATTTACGATGATAGATATAAACGTGCCTATAGACCCGAAGGAATCGCCTCGAAATTATTAAATTTGGCGCGAGAACTGGATGCTGAAAGAATCCTTGAGGCAGCCTGCGGCACAGGGCATTGGCTTGAGATCTTACAATCTGAGGCCCAGGTATACGGCATAGACTTATCCTTGGGAATGCTGCGAAAAGCAAACGAACGAAAAGGATCATTCTTACTGATTAATGGCGATGTAGGCTTTCTCCCTTTCCTACATAAAGGCTTTGACATGATTTGCAGTATCAATGCCTTACACCATTTCAATGATCCTTCCGGATTTGTAAAAAATTCTCATAAGCTTCTGAAACAGGGAGGTGCCCTTGTTGTAATTGGCATGGATCCCCATTCCAGGCGAGATAAGTGGTTTATATATGATTATTTTTCCGGAACCTATGAGACCGATTTGAGGCGTTATCCTTCATCAGGGACTATTATGGACTGGATGATATCCGCTGGATTTAAAAACATCCATTGGCAGGTTGGGGAACGAATCATAGATCACCGGAAAGGTAGGGAAGTGTTTTCCCTATCGAAGGAGTTTACATCCCAGCTATCACTCCTTTCCTCAGAGGAATATGAAAATGGGATCTCCAGGATTGAATCCGCCTTGCATGAAGCCGAGGCCGCCGGAGAAACACTGACGTTCCAGACCGATATTTTACTGTCTATGGTCACAGGTCGCGTTTGAAAAAACACATTTTTTCGATTGATGCCTGGCCGATAACATCTACGGCTATTGTCCTGAGACCTGATGACCCAACATATGCCATCTATGCGCCCTATGGATTAAAGCACCTCTTTTCTTTAACCATCAGGCCGAATAAGGTACAGATAACCAGGGAAATCTATGATTGCGCTTGCGGAATACAAAAACAGATTCGATGGTTCTAAAAGGCTCAACAATAAGCTGCAACAGGGGCTGGAGTATATTTTTTCCCACGGGGTATTTAAAAGACTTTCTTCAGACAGGCCCATACAGCCTTCGATTATCGATAACTTTTATCCTTATACCTATAAATCGAATATCATCGAAATTCTATCCCTGCTAAAGGCAAACGGCAGGTTCCACGACGAACGTTGCAGAGAGGCCATATACATACTGAAACAAAAACAACGGCCGGACGGCTTCTGGCAGGCGGATACATCCTACATGAAGACCGCATGGGTCGATTTCGATAAACCGAAAAGACCAGGGCCTTGGATAAGTTACGTTGTGGGCAAACTCTTAGGGAATTGAATCCCGGATGAAAGAAAAATGGTAACACTTTAGCCTTTTGAAAGATGGTTAATACAGAAGGGTGCTCGGGGATCTC
>CAYTUL010000390.1:0-4706 GCA_964441135.1 uncultured Desulfobacteraceae bacterium
TATTAACTGCCTTTCAAAAGGCTTAAATGTTACGATTTTTCCAGTATCCAGCATCAAGTATCAAGTATCGGCTCGCCTCAAGCAATATGATATTAAAGCTTTCGGTTTGTCGGTTTGAGGCGGAGCTTCGATAGGAAACCTATTTAATAAGATCCTGTACCTTTCGGTCATTTCATGATACTGTCCCCTACCAGTGCTCTTGTCGCTTTTCAAGATAAGGGCGGCTTGACGGGGATTATCGACCACCCATCATACCCTATTCAGGAGAAATTGTCAGATGAAAGAGGAACGTTTGCAGACGGATCTTTTAATCATCGGCGGGGGAGTGGCCGGTCTTAACGCGGCCATTACCGCGCGGGAATCAGGATGCCGTGTCATTGTCATGGACAAGGCCGTCATTGAGAGGAGCGGCCACAGTGCCGGCGGTATCGACCATTTTCTGGCCTACCTTGAGACGGGGCCGGACTGGGATACCCGTGAAGCCTACCTCGATTTCACGGCACGCAGTTCCAGGGGGGCGACCGATCTCTCCGTGGTCGAAAATGTCTACTGTGAGGAATTGAAGGCGGCCATCCAGCGTTTTGACGATATAGGCTGCACCCTGAAAATGCCCGACGGCACCTTCTTCCGCACCCGGTCATACGCGCAGCCCGGTCCCTGGTATATCAATTTCAGCGGGAAGCGGTTAAAACCCCTTCTGGCACAGGCGGCCAGGAAAGCGGGATGCCAGGTCCTTGACCGGGTTGTCACGGGGGATCTATTGATCCATGAGGGGGAGGTATGCGGGGCGGCCGGATTCCATATTCGAGACGGAACATTCTATGTGATCCAAGCCGCGGCCGTCCTCCTTGCCACGGGCGGCACCAACCGGCTCTATCAGAATCCGACGGGCTTGAGCTTTAACTGCTGGATGTGTCCCGCGAATACGGGGGACGGGGAGGCCATAGCCTTCAGGGCGGGTGCCCGGCTAACAAACGTGGAATACATTCGAATGTCCGTGGTCCCGAGAGGGTTCAGCGCGGCCGGTCTGAACGCCCTGGTGGGCATGGGCGGCATTCTGGTCAACGGCCGTGGGGAGGCCTTTATGGAACGCTATGACCCCCTGGGCATGAAGGGTCCCCGTTATAAGCTGGTCCAGGGGGTTCTTGGTGAGTTAAAGGCCCACAGGGGGCCCGTGTATATCGATTGCCGGCACCTGGACCCGAAGGATATGGAGCACCTTGTTACGACCCTCGGTTATGACAAGGACACCCTGCCTGATTATTTTAAACAGAAAAACATCGATCTGGCCAGAGACCTCATGGAGATTGCAACCTCCGAGGGTATGCAGGGGGGCCCCAGCGAGGTCTGCGGCAGCGGTATCAAGATCAACGGGGACTGTGCTACCAATATCCGGGGCCTTTTCGCGGCCGGGAATTCCGCGGACCAGTGCCGGAGCCTGCACATGGCCGTGACGAGCGGTATTCACGCAGGACGCCGCGCATCGGACTATGCCCGGGACCGGGGCAAACCCGCGACGATCGAAACCCGGCAGGTCAAGGATATCAGGGACCGGCTGTTCGCACCTCTGAAAGGGGCCGGTTCCGTGTCGTGGCAGGAATTCGAGGATGTGCTCCAGCGCACCCTGACCGAGGGTATGGGACCCGTTCGTTCGGCCTGGGGGATGGACAGGGCCTGGAGAAACCTTGATCTGATAGAAAAATGGAAGGATCAGGTCAGGGTTGATGATTATCACGCCCTCTGCAGGGTCCAGGAAGTATACAACATGATGACGGTGGCCCGGTGCATGATCAAGGCCGCCGTCTTTCGTCAGGAAAGCCGGTTCGGCCAGTGTCACTACCGTCTTGACTTTCCGGAAACGGACGACGATAAATGGCTCGGCCAGGTGATTGTTCATAAAGATCCCGAGGGGCATCCCCGAACGGATTTCCTGGCCTTGGTTTATGATTGAAAGGAGCCTTAAAAATGCCTCCAGTGATAGATTGGGAACGTTGCCAGGGGTGCGGCACCTGTGAAGATTCATGTCCTCTGGATGTGATCTACATGAAGGAGGATGGGACCGGACCCCTCATTAAATACCCCGAAGAATGCTGGCACTGCGGGTCCTGCCGCCAGGACTGCCCGGAAGGCGCCATCAATATCAGGTTCCCATTGAGGATCATGGTCAGCGCCGGAATTATCCCCTATTAGACCATGACGGCGGGAAATTCAATAAAGGGAACCCCTTTTAATCAGAGGAACATCCGCCTGTTCATCGCCTTTCGGGTGACCTTCAATACCCGCTTCTATTACCCCGTTTTAGCGATTCTTTTCCTGGATTTCGGCCTGACACTGGAGCAGTTCGCCCTCCTCAACATGATCTGGGCCGCTGCCGTTGTCCTGCTCGAAGTACCTTCAGGGGCCCTGGCGGATGTATTAGGGCGGCGAAACCTCCTGGTAGTGGCAGGGGTTCTCATGGTTATGGAAATGGCCATTCTTTGTTTCGTTCCCCGCGGCGCCTCCACTTTCCTGTTTATGGCCTTTCTGACCAACCGGATCCTGAGCGGCGCAGCGGAAGCGGCGGCGAGCGGCGCTGATGAAGCCATAGCCTATGATAGCCTGAAGAAAAAGGGGTTGGAGGATAAATGGCCGGATGTATTGAAACGGGAAATGCGCGTCAGGTCCCTAGCCTCCATGGGAGCGATGAGTCTGGGAGCGGCCGTTTACGATCCGGCATTGATGCAGAGAGCGGCCGACTGGCTGGGACTCGGTATCCGGTTTACCCAGGGCATCACCATGCGTTTTCCTCTTTTCCTGACATTGACTATGGCTGTCTTGACACTAATCATAACCCTGGGGATGCGCGAAAGGGACAGTATTTATGACGAACCTTGTTTGACGGAAGAAGGTTGCGTGAAATCCCTTATGGATGCCTTGAGAGTGACCGTTAAAGCGGGGCAATGGATAATATATACACCTTTCGCCCTGGTGATCATCCTGGCGGGTCTTCTTTTTGACAGTTGCCTTCGCATGATTGTTACCTTAGGCAGCCAATATTACAGGCTTATCCGCCTGCCCGAGGCGACCTTCGGGTTAATCGTTTCACTCATGTCCCTAATGGGGCTGTTTATCCCAAAGGTCGCCCACAGGCTTGTTCAAAGACGATCCCCCGCCTTCAACACGGGTGTAATGAGCGTTATCACGCTGCTTGGGCTTTCGGGTATGGTTTTTATGTTTCCTATTCTGGGTCTGATCCCCATGCTCCTTGTTTTCAGCGCCCTTTTTATGAACGGGTTCTTCCAGAGTCATTATCTGAACCGGATTACAGACTCCGGGCAGAGGGCCACGGTCCTTAGCTTTAAGGGCCTGTCCTTCAATCTGGCATATGGGGTCATCGGTCTTCTATACTCTTTTCTTCTGGCGTTATTACGGAACCGGGCGGTCCTGTCCAATCCAATGCCGGAGGGGATTCAATTAGAAAATCTCGTATTCGTAAGGTCCCTGAAGTATTTCCCCTTTTACTTTTTACTCTCATTAGCCGCCATGGTCCTTTTTGCCCGGTGGAAGTTGAAAAAAAGCGGGGAATACGGGATGGTAACGAGGGCCGGATAACGATCATGCCGATAGAGGTTAAAGGCAGGGTCTCCGAAGGGGCCGGAACGGGATGAAATCAGGAGGGACTGGAGGGTGAACGGGACACCTGTTCGAGACAACTCACGCAGCGTTGACGGGATTCTGCCGGATTTCAGGGGAGGCCTCGCGGAAGAAGGCTTCCGGAGGCGAATGAAAAGGGTCCTGGTCCTCATCGCGATCCTGCCCGCCCTCTTTTCAAGTATGAGCCTGGCCGCGGAGCGTTCCGCGGTTACCGGCAAGGTAGCCAATATCCGCTACGGACCCGGAACCCGGTATGAGATCTTTTTCCAGGCGGAGATGTATTACCCGATCGAGATATTGGAAAAATCCGGCAACTGGTTCAAGGTAAAGGATTTTGAAGGGGATGTTGGCTGGATACACAAGTCCCTGGTCGGTAAAGTCCCGTCCGTGATCACGACCGAACCGGTATGCAATATCCGGTCAGGTCCGGGCATGAATTATAAGATACGGTTTATTACGGAGAGGGGCGTCCCCTTTCAGGTATTGGAGCGGAAAGGCAACTGGATTCATGTCCGGCATTCCGAAGGGTATGAGGGCTGGATCCATAAATCCCTGGTCTGGTGAGCGCGGAAACCACAGGAGCGAAAATGGAACTCGAATACGGCCTTGATCAAAAAGTCCCCTTCCTCAAATCCTTTCTCTTAGGTCTTCAATGGGCCGCGATCCTGATCTCGATTGTCATCATCCTGGGCAAGGTCATAGGGATACTCCATTTTGATGATCCCTTCAGCCGGATCATGTACCTCCAGAAGCTGCTGTTTATGAGCGGGTTGACCATTCTCTGCCAGGTCTTCTGGGGACACCGGCTCCCCGTGGTATCTGGACCCTCGGCCGTGCTGCTCATCGGGGTCATCGCCAGTCAGGGTTTCGAGATCTCAACGATCTACAGCTCCGTGATGGTCGGCGGATTTCTTATTTTCCTTCTGGCGGTGAGCGGCTTGTTCGGGTATTTCCAGAGGCTGTTTACCTCCAGCGTGGTGGCGGTGGTACTTCTCCTGATCACCTTTACCCTTGCCCCGACCATTCAGAACTTGATGGTCGATGCCAAGAGCGGTATTGACCCGCTCTATAAC
>CAYTUL010000391.1:0-4680 GCA_964441135.1 uncultured Desulfobacteraceae bacterium
AATATATCCGGATTGTCATATTCTCTATCCGCTTCCTGGAGGACGTCTTCTCCTGTTATGGTCGGACACCCACTGGAACCCAGGCCATCTTTATCCATGCATATTCTTTTCATCTCTTCATGTTCACATGACGCGCAGGCGGGCAGGGGCTTCTCTTTTCCCTTTTTCATGGTTCCTCCTTTTTAAATAGGACTATTTCCCCTTGCCCTTCAGCATTTTCTCAAGGCTGGCAAAGGGTTTGTAGGTGACGGTGGAATCCTTCTCATGCATGATTTTCGCATCTTCCCCGGCCACATGATCAAGATACCGTCTGTGTTCATTATCATGGCAGTAAATACAGAGATTTTCCCAGTTGCTCCCGTCGGGAGGATTGTTGTTATGGTTGTGATCCTTGTGGTGTACGGTGAGCATATGAACATTTTTGTGTGTAAACTCTCTTCCGCAGCGGGCGCATACCCAGGGATGGATCCTGAGGGACTGTTCGCGATAGCCCTTCAGACGATCTTCATGGGCCTTCCGCGCCTCTCTCACGATCCGGTCCATCTCTTCCCTGCCGGGCCTGCTATCCTTTCTTCCCCGGGAATCGGCTTTCTTGTAATCCATGGGAATCCTCTCTTGCAAATTCGGGTGATGCCCGTTCTTATTTCGGGAAACCAGAAGGCCGCCCCCTGTTCTCCCTGTCCTGCTGGAATATGGAATCGGGAATACCCTCATTAATACGGTAGTTAAAAAACCGGATAAAAATTTGACCCTTCCTGCCGGCGGAATCGTCTCCGCCTCCCCAATTCGAATCCGGTCTATCATGAAAGCTTGAAAACCCTTTAAAGGCGGACAGGTCAATCCTTGCCGAAGCCGTGACAGGGAGCCAATATCTATCCAGGTACTTCTTATACTGGAATTCCACCTCTACCGATTGTCCCCGCCATGTAATGGTGTCTATCTTAAGAATGATCCACCTTGAGGGGTCCACCCATATCACAAGTTTGCGTACCTTTATATCTTCCCTCCGGGGTACCAGTTCCAGTTTAAATGTCTCTTTATTCTGTATGGTCTCCCTCCCCAGGATGGACACATAGAATTCCCTTTCATTGAACCAACCCGGATTGATGAACATCCCGTCTCTGGGAAGCATTGCAAATCCATTGGATTGCAAATGGATTTTGTCGGGTTGTTTGAAAAAGACCTTTATTTCCATTCTGGGTATGTGAACCCTTTCTATATCAGTTTCAACAACTATCTGGACCGAGTAATCCTCAATCATGGCAAAGGTCGACTTCAGATTTCCAAGTATAGCCTGAACGGTCGGCGCACCCCCTTGGGCAGGGTAAATGAGTCCCGGGAAGAGTAACGCGGCCATGGAAGAGAGCCAGATCCAGTTTGTTCTTTTTTTCATGACAGGATATCTTTTCTGTTGAATATAAAAAAGGCGGTCCCAAAAAACAGCATCATATATATAAACAGATAAATAACCGAAAATATAATATCATGAATGGGTATAGGGTCAAGGAATGCCTTCTGCCAGACATTTGAGTAATTGGTAAACAGGAAAGGCCGGATACTTTCAAAGAGGGAAATGGGCGTTTCGGAAACGATCAGGAATATGACGACGATGGCCATAGTTCCGATAATGGGTCCAATGGCGTTTTCGACCAGCACGGACAGGAGAAAGGCCAAAGCCGCGACAACGCCCATGGCCAGCATGGCCAGGGGGTAGGCAATCAGGAACCTGAATAGGGCCTGCTGTTTCGACAGGATTAGCAGCCCTTCCGTTCTCACCAGCATGTCGCCCGTACCGAAAAGAAGGATGCCGAGGCCAAGGCTGAGAACGGCCAGACAAAGGACGAGCATACAGGTATAGATCAGACTGATGGAGGCCTTTGCGGCCAGTACCTTTATGCGGGAAGGCGGTCTGATTAATATCATTCGAAGCGTCCCCGCCGTTGCCTCGCCCGCTATCTGATCCCCGGCAACCAGGGCGATAAAAAACGGCACATGCACCATCAGGGCATACATGACGAGCTGGGATACGAAAAATCCATTCACCAGGTTCCCCATAATGTAGAAGTTCTGTTCCAGATAATGGTAACCAGGGGAGCCGGTCAGGAACCGGCCCTTCTCCAGTTTAAGACCGACAAAAAGGAGCGGAAGCACGACGCATATCGCGACAAATCCTATGTAAGTCCTCCATTTCCGGAAGGTCTTGATCCATTCCAGACCGATCAACTTAAGCATGGTCGGCCTCCAGCAGGGAAAGGTAATAGTCTTCTAAAGACCGGCTCGGCTCTATGGAGAAAATATCAAAACCGGATTCGACGAGGAGCTTCGTCAGGGCCGGGATATGTCTCTCATCTATTTTCAGCGTGACGCAATCCGAAAGGGTCTTGACGGATTCACCCAATTCCCTTTTGATCAACAGTTCGGCGGCCTCTGCGGGTCGATCGACTTTTACTCTATAGATGTCCATTTCCGAATTGAGCAGGTCCATGACCTTGCCCTGAACAACGAGCCTTCCCCGGTTGATAATGGCCATATTCCCGCACATCTGTTCCACTTCATGAAGGATATGGGAAGAAAGGAAGACGGTGAAGCCCTGCCCGGCCAATCGAATGATAAGGCTCCGGATCTCTTTAATGCCCCTGGGATCCAATCCCGAAGTAGGCTCATCCAGTATGATGAATTCCGGATTACCCAGGAGGGCCTGGGCGACTCCCAGTCTCTGCCTCATCCCATGGGAATATGTCTTTACCTTATCATCGGCCCGGTCAAGGAGTGCGACAATGTCGAATACCCGATCGATGTCATCCTCATCGAGATGGGGATTTGTCAGGGCGGCGAATATCTCCAGGTTGCGCCGTGCGGAAAGGTAGGCGTAGAAGCTCGGTTTCTCTACAAGGGCGCCTATCCTCCTCAAGAGGCCCTCTCTATGATCTTCAAGGGATCTGCCGAAAAGCCTGATCTCTCCCTTTGTGGGTCTGATCAGGCCCAGGATCATACGTATGGCGGTGCTTTTTCCGGCGCCATTCGGACCTAAAAAGCCGAAGATGTCGCCTCTGCTGACACGCAGGTTGAGATCCTCGACGGCGGTAACCGTCTTGAATCTTTTCGTCAGATTGCCGGTATAGAGTATCGTGTCCTTGTCCATATCCGCAGGGCTCCGGAACGGGGCATAAAAAATGGTCGCGTGTCGCTGTTTTCCGCTAAACTCACAGTGCAGGGGTCTACCGGGAAATTTGGCCTCAGCAGTCTCTTTCGCTGTCCTTGAGAGTACGGCATTCTGCGTAAAATATCAAGAAATGATGGTCTTCGGGGAGACCGGAATAGAATGAGATAGACCCGGGGCCGATTTTCCTTGACATGAATATTCCTTCCAATATCCTCAAACATGGTTTATCATAATATATCAGACGGACATCTGGATTCATAGGTGGGTCAATACACGGGATATGGAAAGGAGGGCAAACATGGATAAGATTCTACGAATTGATATGGGCGCGGAAGGCGGGCCCAAGGCGAGTGAAGTACCCCTGGGAGATTATGCCGGTTTGGGCGGCAGGGCTCTGACTTCGGCAATTATTTCCAAAGAGGTTCCTCCACTGTGTCATCCCCTGGGTGAAGACAATAAGCTGATCATTGCCCCGGGGTTGCTGAGCGGGACGACTGCTGCAATGTCAGGACGTATTTCCGTTGGGTGCAAGAGTCCCCTTACAGGCGGTATCAAGGAGGCCAATTCCGGGGGACAGCCTTCACAGGTTCTGGCCAGGCTGGGTTATGCGGCGATCGTGCTGGAGGGAAAGCCCCCGGAGGACGTCCTCTATAAGATCTTCATTGACAGGAACGGTGTCCGGATAAGTCCGGAAAACAGCCTCTCCATGTTAGGCAACTATGATCTCATTGATAAGATGAAGGCGGAGCATGGGGACAAGGTGGCATGTATCTCCATAGGTCCGGCGGGTGAAAGGAAGATGTCCGCCGCGTCCATAGCTTTTACGGATATGGAAATGCGTCCCACGCGGCACGCGGGACGCGGGGGTGCGGGCGCGGTCATGGGCGCCAAGGGTGTTAAAGTGATCGTACTCGATGACAGCGGGATGAAAATGAGGAGTCCCAAGGACCCCGATGGTTTCCGGGAAGCCGGCAAAAGGTGGGTTGAAGGCCTGAAGAAACACCCGGTCACGAGCGAGGCCCTCCCAGCCTACGGCACGAATGTCCTTACAAACATTATTAACGAGGCCGGGGCCTACCCCACCCGTAATTTTTCTTCGGGCCGCTTTGAGGGGGCCGCCAGCATAAGCGGGGAAACGGAGGCGGAAATCGAGACCTCCCGGGGCGGGCTCGCGACACACGGCTGCCATAGGGGATGCATTATACGATGCTCCGGTATTTATAATAATAAAGACGGGGAATACCTCACCAAGCAGCCGGAATATGAAACGGTCTGGGCCCATGGGGGCAACTGCGGAATTGATGATCTCGACGCCATTGCCATGCTGGACCGTCTGGATGACGATTACGGCCTCGACACCATAGAAATGGGTGCTACCATCGGGGTGGCCATGGAGGCGGGACTCGCTAAGTTCGGGGATGCCGACGCGGCCATCAATCTGATCAATGAAGTTGGCAAGGGGAGCCCCCTCGGCCGTATCATAGGAAACGGCGCCGCAGTGACCGCAAGGGTATTCG
>CAYTUL010000392.1:0-4678 GCA_964441135.1 uncultured Desulfobacteraceae bacterium
GAACCCGCGACTTCCACCGTGTGAGGATGGCACTCTCCCGCTGAGTTAACCGCCCAATAAAATGGTTTCACGTAAATATTTTTAGTTCTTTTCAATAGCTTGGATGCTCAGCAATCTCTTTCCCTGGGCGAAAGCCTCTGGAAGCAGAGCAACGTTGGGTTGCTACCCAGGCGGGCGGTTTGGGATCCTTTAATAGGGGAAAGGTCTCATTCCGGCGTGGAATGGTTTTAGTTATCCGCCCGCCGACCTATGTAAGTATGCAATTCAAGGCTCACTGAATCAAGTTCGCCCCGTCCAAGAGATCCCCGAGCACCCTTCTATATTAACCATATTTCAAAAGGCTAAAGTTTTACGGTTTTACCATTTTATAAATCGTCCCGCTATGAGCGGGACTCTGAATGAGTATCTTATGAATACAATAGAATAGGGGGGGTTGTAAACAAAAAAAGGGATTACAGGTCGACCATTTTTTTAAGCCCTAATACCTCATGGGGCTCAAGATACCTGTATTTCCCTGTCTTCAGAATCCCGAGTTCAAGGTTTCCGAATCCGGTCCTCATCAGGTGGATCGTCCTGTATCCGAGGGCCTCCATCAGCCTTCTTACCAGCCTCTTTCTTCCCTGTGTTACGGTCACCCTTATTATACTTCTGCCGCCCGATTTTGATATCAGGTCGGCCTTTGCCTTCCCGCTGAAGCCATCCTCCAGTGTAATGCCATTCCTCAGGGACGCGAGGGCCTCGTCCGGAACTTCACCGTTTACCGTTACCTTATATGTCCTCGGGATATGATATTTCGGATGCGTTAAGCGGTGGGAGAACTCGCCGTCGTTCGTGATCAAAAGCAATCCGAGGCTGTCGAAATCGAGACGACCGACCGGATATACCCTGACGGGAATATCCTTTATTAGGTCGGTTACGACGGGCCTGCCTTCAGGGTCCTTAAGGGAGGATATATAACCAAAGGGCTTATTCAGCATGAGGTAGGTCCTCCGGGTCGGCCCCGGTATCTCCCTGCCGTCCACCTGAATAATATCTTTTCCCCAGATTCCCTTTGTTCCCGGTTCGCTGATGATCCGGCCGTTCAACATGATCCTGCCGGACCGGATCATCTCATCGGCTCTGCGGCGTGAAACGATCCCGGCTAAGGACAGGATCCTGTTAATCCGCTGCTCCTGACCCTGCTTCAATGGGTCCTTCAGCGGGTTCGTTATCCGGCGGGGTTTTGGGGATATCCCCTTCGGGATTCCGGTTATGCTCTTCCTGGAAGGTCCTGTCTTCGATTTCATCGATGTCCACTGTTTCCGTGTCCCCTTCATCGGGTTCTCGCTCCGTTGATTCGGCTTCCACTGCCTGTGTCGGCTGGTATTCCTCGGCCCCGAAGGCCTTGATCTCCTTTAATTTGGGAAGGGAAGAGATATCCTTGAGGTCAAATACCTCTAAGAACCTCTTTGTCGTACCATATATGAGGGGCCTGCCGGGCAGTTCCTTCCGGCCCATGATCCGGATGAGCCCCTTTTCTAACAGGGTCTTCAGGATGCCCCCAACGTCAACGCCCCTCAGTCTTTCGATCTCGTGTCTGAGAATGGGTTGCTTGTAGGCAATTATGGCGAGTGTTTCCATCGACGCCTTAGACAGCCTGTTGGGTGTCGTCTGGAGCAGCTTCAGTATATAGGACCCGTATTCAGGCCGGCTTCTGAATTGATAGCCCGTGGCAATCTCTTTGAGGGTGAAACTCCTGTCCATCATCTCATATTCGTGTTCGAGCACTTTAAGGGCGCTCTTAATCTCAGAAGGCCCGGCATCCGGTAGACAGGAACTGATCTCCCTAACGCTAAGCGGTTTATCGGATGAAAACAGAAGAGATTCAACTATCAGCTTCAGGGATTTGGCCATTATCCTCTTCCTCACTATCGTCAAATTTGGCTTCCAATCGAATATCCCTTGCTGAATCGGGCTGAAATACCCTCACCAGTCCGGTATGGACCAGTTCAAGAAGTGCAAGGAATGTTACGATAAACTCTGAGATTGTTCTGCTTTCATTAAAGAGTTCCTTGAAGTAAACGGTGCCTTTCTCCTTTAATTTCTCAAGGATAAGCGCGGTCTGGTCTTTGACGGTCCATTTATCGACATTAAAAAGAATGGGAGAACCCGGGATTCTCTGTTCGACGATCCGCTTGAAGGCGTCAATCAGTTGGAACAGGTTCACGTCCAGCAGGCTCTCTTCTCCGCTCAGATCCGAGGTGTAGTCGACGGGTACGTGTCGTTTAAAGACATCCCGGTCAAGTAGTTCTCTTTCCGAAAGCTCGGATGCCAATTCCTTCAGACGGAGGTACTCCATCAGGGGTCTTGTAATTTCCGTCCGGGGATCTTCCTCTTCGCCATCTTCATCCGGTTCGGGGAGCAGCATCCTGGATTTGATATGAATCAGCGTGGAGGCCATAACCAGAAAATCACCGGCCACGTTGATGTTCAATGCCTTCATCATATCGAGGTATTGAAGGTACTGATCTGTTATCATGGCGATGGGGATGTCGAAGATATCGACCTCGTTCTTGCGGATCAGGTGGAGAAGCAGGTCCAAAGGACCTTCAAATATCTCCAGTTTAACCCTGTATTCGGACTGATCTGTCATCCACTCAAATCCCGATCGCCTCTTTTACTTCGGCCATGGTTTTTTGGGCAATGGATTTGGCTTTGCTGTTGCCTCTTTCAATGATATTTTTCACCTTGTCGATATCCGACTCTAATTCCCTTCTTTTTTCCCTGATGGGACCAAAGGCGGCGCATAAGTTTTCCGCCATGATCTTTTTACACTCAACACATCCGATCGCGGCGCTGCGACAATCCCTATTGATCTGATCAACGGTCTCCCCGGGTGTATAGATTTCATGAAAGGAGAAGACATTGCACACTTCCGGGTTTCCCGGGTCAGTCCTTCTGGCCCGCTGGGGATCGGTGATCATCCGGCCTGTTTTTGAGTAAATCTCATCATCCGTATCCGTCAGGAATATAGCATTGTCATAGCTCTTACTCATTTTACGGCGGTCAATGCCTAATATCTTGGACGTGGGGGCGAGCAGGGTTTCCGGTTCCGGAAAGACTTCCCTGTATAGATGGTTGAACCGCCTTGCTATCTCCCTGGTCAATTCTATATGGGGCGCCTGGTCTTCACCCACGGGCACACCGCTGGCCTTATACATCAGGATGTCCGCGGCCTGAAGCACGGGATAACCCAGAAATCCGTAAGTATAGACGTCTTTCTGACTCAATTCCTTTAACTGTTCTTTATAGGTCGGGTTTCTTTCTAACCAGGGCAGGGGAGTAATCATGGAAAACACCAGATGGAGTTCGACGTGCTCCTGTATATGGGATTGTATAAAAAAAGTGCACACATCCGGATCAAGACCGATGGATATCCAGTCAATGACAATATCCAGGATGGATTCTTTTATGATGCCGGAGTTCGCGTATTCGCTGGTCAGCGCGTGCCAGTCAGCGATAAAATAGAAACACTCATATTCCGTTTGAAGTCTTTTCCAATTATCCAAGGCGCCGTGTAGATGTCCGAGATGCATTTTCCCTGTGGGCCTCATTCCGCTTACAATTCTCTTTTTCATCAAATCCGTCTCCTCTCAACTGCTCAACTGCTTACCAAAATGGTCTTTAACAAAGTTTATCTCATCTTCCCTGGTACTTACCCGGTCATTAAACCTGGCCTCTAAAAGGCTGTTGAAAATCTCTTTATAGAGGGGACCGGGCTTAAATCCCATATCTTTCAGCTCTCTTCCCTTGAGTTTGACCTTGGTTCTCTTTAACTTAGTGAAATAATTGGATATCAGCTTCTTTATCCTTTCATTATTGGCCTTTGCCATTATGAAGAGCAAGACCTCTGTATCATATTGTGAGAGCAATGTATAGGTGCCATAGTTATCATCATTGTGTAATCTGTACAGGCGGTCCAGAATGTTGTGGATATCCATTCTCTGGGCCATCATCCTCCGGTTCTCAAGATCATCCATTGACATCCTTTTCGTGATTCTACGGATGGCTGTCACGTCTAAAGAAAAGGTCAGGCCGTACCAGTAGATCTTCCATGTTTCATAGGGTTCCTCTAAATAAAGGAGATTAAACCATGAAATGACTTCCTTGATGTCTTCAAATAGGTCTTTCAGGTCTTCCGTGTATTTGATTTCAGGCGAAATAAACTGAAGCAGGTCAAACTCGTTCATCCTCTCGATCGCCTCGATGGGCTGGTTCTCCATTAAAAGAAGCTTTAACTCCGTGAAAAGTCTTTTACCGGACAGATCCTTGAAACAATTAATATCCACGGCGTTTTTCATAAGGGAGAGAGTAAGTTTGCCGATACTGAATCCGAACCTCTGCTCAAACCGAATGGCCCTGAAAACGCGGGTGGGGTCCTCTACAAAACTGAGATTGTGAAGAACGCGAATCACTTTTTCCCTGAGATCCTTTTGTCCTCCGAAATGGTCTATAAGCGTCCCATAGTCTCTTTTGTTCAGTTTTATGGCTAAAGTATTGATGGTGAAATCCCTCCTGTACAGATCCATTTTCAGGGAGCTGGTTTCGACCGTCGGAGGGGCGGCAGGGGTCTCGTAATATTCCATGCGCGCGGTGGCCACATCGACCTTGTAACCGTCAGGGAATATAAGCACTGCGG
>CAYTUL010000393.1:0-4674 GCA_964441135.1 uncultured Desulfobacteraceae bacterium
CCTCTTCTTCGGATAAAAGTATAATACCGTTCAGGGATCCCCACAAAATAACGGCCAGCTCCATGGCATTATGTCCCTTGATTTCCCCTTTTGCCATGCCGGCTTCTATGGCCTGGCGGAGGAAATCCAGACAGGAGATACCCTTCTCCACACATACCTGACTCACCGTGTCAGACACCTTAGATGCGATTTCGCCATGTTGTAGTAGGAAAAGGATCTTGAAATAGTTTTTTTCTTCCCGATAAAAGGTATAATAGGCCCGGCCAATATTGCGGATCCGTGTTTCCCAGTCTTCAACACCCCTTAGGGCTTTCTCAAAACGCCTGCGGAGTATTTCCAGTCCTTCGAGGAGGATGGAGACATATAGTTCCTCTTTCGTGGGGAAATAAAGATACAGGGATCCCTTGCTTAGCTCCGCGACCTCTGCGATCTGGACCATGGTCGTAGCGTGAAACCCCTTTTCAAAGAATACCTCTTTGGCTGCATCAAGAATGGCCTGCCTGCGGGCCGTTTTTTCACGTTCTTTCCGGTCTTTGATACTCATTTCTTTCCTTTCTGCCTGTAGGTCATTTTATGACCGTAAGTCATTTTATGACTAAAATTTAGTAGTAGTCAAGAAAAATTATCTGTCTGATCACAATATTCTTGGCCAATCGATGATGCCTTGCAGGAAGAGCCTTAAGGATATTATCCGGACTCTTTGAGGAGTTATTGCATCGCAGAAAACTCGGCCCTAGGGAAAATAAAAAGAGCATAACGAGTCTCTGAAGTGTATTCATTTTAGCCGTCTACGATGAAAAAGATAGATCCATCATGTTGAGGATAATATCAGGAGTGGTGGCTGTGAATTTTCCCGTCGGAAATCATTGTCATGATTTCCGACGGTGGGAGGCGCTGGTGCAGTAAACCGGCCATCCTACGCATGGGATGATCGATATGTTTAAAAAACGCCTTATAACCGGTGCATAAATAATTCAGACCCTGTTCCCCACCGGGTGTTTGGATAAATCGATTCTTTGGACAACCGCCATGACAGGCGAAATTTACAGAACATTTATGGCAATAGCCTGGTAAGGTTGTTTGTTTTGCCTCGCCAAATCGTCTTTGCCTTGGGGATGACGCCAGTTCCATAATATGATTGTTTTGGATGTTGCCCAGGAAATAATCCGGTTCCACAAAATGATCGCAACTAAATAGATCACCGTTGTGCTCCAATGCCATCGCATTACCGCAAGTGGGAGAAAAAACACATAAACCACCGGGTTGACCGAACCATGCGCCCAGGGAGACATCAAATATTTGAACAAAGGTATGGCCCACATCATGCCGAATCCATTCGTCAAAAACGGAAATGAGGAAGGATCCGTATTTCGTGGCAGAGACGGATCGATCCGTAACCTGATCACCGGATTGTGTATACAAGGATCTTTTTTTATCATTGCTGGTGTGCCACCCGGCGTTGGCCAGGGCTAGGGTTTGTGAGGTGGCGCATTCCACGATCGGAATAAACTGAATATAACCTGCCTTCAACTCATCACGGAAAAACCGGTATACACTTAAAGGCTTATCTTGATTGGCTGCATGAACCGAACAAAGGATATTACATTCCACACCAACCTCGTTCAATAACCGCCAGCCTTTCATCACCTTGGAAAAACTACCCTTTCCCCTTTTGTCAACACGATATGCGTCATGCAGTGCTTCAGGGCCATCGATACTGATGCCAACAAGAAAACCATATTGTTTAAAAAAGCGGCACCATGTTTCATCCAATAAAGTGCCGTTCGTCTGAAGCGTGTTGAGAATTCGTGTCCCGGGCCTGGCATATTTCTGTTGGAGGCTGATGACCCGCTTGAAAAAATCCAGGCCCATGAGGGTCGGCTCCCCACCCTGCCACGAGAACGTGATTTCCGATAACTTTTGGGATTCGAAGTACTGCCTGATGAATGTTTCCAAGAGTGCTTCATCCATACGGAACTGACTGCCCTGATACATCGTCTCCTTGGAGAGAAAATAGCAGTATTCGCAAGCCAAATTGCATTTAGCCCCGCTTGGCTTGAGCATGATATGGAAAGGCAGAGTTGGCTCCGCCAAAGTTACTATTCTCTTCATTTCATTTGAATTTTATTCGTTTTTAAACTCTTCCTCGAGTTCAAGCATCAGGTCATGATCGTTGACCGGCCTTGCAAGATTATATACCGCTTTTTCTATTCCACCGGTATAGCGGAAATATCCCTTATCCTTGTGTCCTGCAACGACGGGGGATGTGGCATATCTTCCGATAGCCAACCCCCCCGGTGCAGGAAATAAGGGATATGATGTAATATCAATGCCAGAGCCGGGGGTTCCGTCAACGATCAAGCGGTATGCTCCCTGATTTGTCCCGGTTTGAAGAAAGTCGACGGTCAGGGAATGCTTTCCCCTCGTCAAGTCCGTACCGGACTCAATATGGAAGTGCTTCTTGTTCAGGTGGTTGTAATGGAACTGCAGTCTATTGTTTTCAATATACAGCACATATCCCGCGACATTCATACCCGCAGCTATCAGAACGCCGGAATCCTCAGGATTGTGATCCACATAGAGGGTTATTGTAAACGATTTGTTTGAAATCCTGGGTGCAGGCCCACCGGGCTGCTTTTCGGGATAGTAAATGTATTTTGTTTTCTCTTCGGACGGGGCAAAACGCATCTGCGTATTGAAATTAAAGTCGTTCTTTTTCTTATAATAGCTCTCCAACATGGGGAGTACTCCGAATTCACCGGCCTGGTTCCACCACAAATCGACAAGTTCCCGCAGTTTTTCCGGATACCGCTCCGATAGGTCGTTTGCTTCGGAAAAATCTTCATCCGTGTTGTATAGCTCCCACTTGTCTTCTTCAAAACTGTCCGATTCAACATGATTGGTAATGGCTTTCCAGCCATTCGCCCAAATTCCGCGGTTGCCGAGCATTTCGTAGTATTGGACATGCCTTTTTCGGGGAGCGTCCGGATTGTCGAAGGTATAAGTCATACTTATTCCCGGTTTAGGCTCCTGTTTCACACCTCTTATAGACACAGGCTGCTCAATATTACAGATCTCCAGAACCGTGGCGTTAATGTCTATTACATGGTGATACTGATTCCTTATCTCCCCTTTGTCCTTTATTTCTTTCGGATAGCTGATAATCAACGGGACCTTGACGCCCCCGGCGTGCACCCAGGTTTTATACCATTTGAGCGGCGTATTTCCCGCCCATGCCCACGCCGCAGGATAATTATTTAAAGCCTCAGGAGAACCGATCTTTTCGTATTCTTCATCCGTCGGAAGATCTTCCCACTTCATGGAATGTAAATGATAAAGGTCGTTGTAGCTTCCGTTTGGGCCACCCTCACCGGATGCGCCGTTATCGGAGAGTAAAATAATCAGCGTATTTTCATACTGTTTGATTTTCTTGAGATAGCTAATCAGGCGGCCGATCTGAGCGTCGGTATGTGTCAGGAAGCCTGCAAATGTTTCCATGAACCTCGCGAATATTTTCTTCTCCCGTTCCGATAAATCCGACCAGCGGGGCGCCAGATAGTTATGTTCCGTTAATTTCGCGTTTTCAGGTATCAGACCCATCTCCTTTTGCCGGGCAAAAACTCTTTCACGGTATGTATCCCAGCCTTCGTCGAATTTGCCTTTGTACCGCCCAATATAATTCTTGGGGGCATGATGGGGACCGTGTGTGGCGCCGAACGCGAGGTAGCAAAAAAAAGGTTTCTCAGGGGCGCACGATTTTTGATCGCCTATGTAGCCGATAGCCCTGTCAACCAAATCCTCACTGAGATGGTACCCCTCTTCCGGCAATTTCGGCGGGTCTATGAATTGGTTGCCCTGAACGAGTGAAGGGTGAAATTGGCTGGTCATCGCGCCAAGAAATCCATAATACTTTTCAAAACCTCGTCCCAGAGGCCATTGACCAAAGGGTCCGGTACCGCCCATGTCTTTATTATTGCACAGATGCCATTTTCCAACGGCAAAGGTCGAGTACCCGTTTTCGAGCAGCGTCTCGCTGATATACCCATATTTGTGATCAAGTTTACCGGATAGCGCAGGAAATCCCAAATTAAAGTTCGCGAGAAAACCAAGTCCCACTGTGTGATTGTTGCAGCCCGTCAAGAGGCTGCCTCTTGTAGGCGAGCACATGGCATTGACATGAAAGTCACTGTATCGCAAACCGTCTGCCGCCAGTGAATCAATATGAGGCGTTTCAATAGGTGATCCGTAACAACCCAGTTGCGAATAGCCGGTATCATCGAGAACAATATAAATGATGTTCGGCGCGTCTTTGGGTGCCTTTTTCTCTTCTGTCCATGACGGAGTGGAATCCAGGTAACTCGTTTTTATGATTCCTTCAAAACCCGTGCTATCCGACATTTTCAAGTCTCCTTTCGTCAAAGTATAGAAATACCGGAAAGCTAAGGCCGGCTTCTGCCGGAATAGAGGCCCCCGGCATCAGGATAATCAGGACGACATGGGTGTATCTATATTTAGGGTGGTGAATCCAAGTTCACATGGATGACCCATTCGCCCTGATATTATATCCGGAGCTCCAGGCGCGGGTTGATACGATCGCTCGAGACGTTGGTTTCCTTCATAAATTTTACAAATAGCTGATGGAGTTCGTGGGCCTTATCAGCGTGCTTAGTGATT
>CAYTUL010000394.1:0-4668 GCA_964441135.1 uncultured Desulfobacteraceae bacterium
CCTCCATGATATCCTGGGGATAGAACATGGGTTCCCTGGCATTCACCGTATATAGGATCCTGGCACCCCTCTTATCGATAGGAATCTTCAGACCCGGCAGTTCCTCGCTTGTTTCCTCTTCGCACCATTGAAGAGTCTCAACCCAGTCTTCCTCGGAAACGGCCATCTGGTTACCCGTGGCCCGGTAATTCTCAAGGGTTTTTTGAAGACCTTCCGGCACCATACCCAGGGATGTTAATAAACTCCTTAAAAGAGATATTAATTGGGCGATATCGATACCAAAGGGACAGAACATGGTGCAACGGCGGCAGAGATTGCATTCGTAATAGACCGTTTCGTAGACCTTGCGTAGATAGGCCCTGTCCACCTTGCCTTTTTTTCTCAGGATATCCGAGAGGAATCTTATTTTATAGGAGGGGATCATCCTGGGTTCATTCCCGTTGGCTCTGTAGTGATGGCAGGTATCGGCGCACAATCCGCAATGGGCGCAGATTCGAAACCATGTCTTAAACCGGGCTCCGAGCCTGGGTTTTAGAAAGGCCAGGATATCTTTGGGTTCAACCTCTATTGTTACCTGATTCATAGACGAACTCCCGATTGAGGAAAGGATTTCTATCAGATGGAATACCCTCTCCTGCCGAACTCTATTCCCGTGGCCCCTCTGGAAAAGAAAAAGAGGATATAATGGGACAGCTTGGTAAAGGGGATCAGGATGAGCATCAGTTCGCCCGAAAGCATATGAATGAGCATGATATTATCCCCTAAAAAACCGATATCATCTAATGTCCCATGGGTGACGAAATATCCGGTCAGGAAGGGCAGGGCCGTCACGATGATCAACATATAGTCTGAAAAAGTGGAAATAAGGCGGATATCCGCGGAGATGATCCTTCTCAATAAAAAGAAGAGGGCGATGGCCAATAATAACAGGGTCATCCAGTCCGCTACCCCGTCTGGTATCGCCCTCCATGACCATTCGAAGCTGGACTCTTCCCAGAGAATAATATGTCCTGAAAACCAGATCGGGACCACGATAAGACAGATGTGGAACAGGTATCCCGAGATCGTGAAGACCGGATTTTTGATCACGTCCCTGTTAAGGGGTAATAGCCAGCGCCCCAATGACGCAAATATATACTTCCAGCTAAAATACCGGTACATGATTCGATCTTTCCTTCGCGAACCAGAAAAAAACAGGGCGATTTTTAGTAAGCTGCCAATAAAAAAGACGAAAAATGCGATCCAAAGGAGAGGACCCGTGACAAAGGAATTAAAGTCCATGGTCTTTTATTCTCCCTTCATTCATATATCGAACAGGATCCCTTCAAGAGTCCTATTCTATTCTTTTTACCTTTATCATCGGTGTTTTATAAAACGATAAGAGACAATGTCAACATGAAAAGCCGGATTGCAGGGAATAGGAACCGATTTATGTTTCAATCATGAAACATTTTCAAGGCGAATCGCTGATAACCACCCGGTTGAGCTTTCGAGCTAATCTCAAGCCAAAGGGCACGCCAAACAAAACCCCTTTGGGGTTAAATCAAGGTCCCGTCCTTCCTCGTGCAAATCATCGGGATTTTCGATGGGCGTGGATTCTTTACTGGATCCTTTGATAAAATAGGGTTCACAAAAGTCATGAAAAAGGGTATTCTCTTTTAGCGGGAATCTTTCATTTAATGTAAGGAGAAAGACACCGGGTCATGGCCAAGGACTGCTGCTGGAACTGTAAATATTATATTGTAAAGGGAGATAATGAACCGGCCATCTTGAGCAGCGCCACGTCAAACGTCTGCGTCTTTAGTGAAGAGGAGGGCGATGAGAGGAGCTGGATGGAGAGGGCCTGTCCAACTCCCCCCGGGTACAAGTGCCGCTATTACGTTGAAAGATTTTATTAAGTATTCGAAAATCGAAGAATTTTTTTGGATGGAGCCTGTTCAATGCCCCTCTATGAATACCAATGCCTGTCATGCGGCATTCAATTCCAGAGCCTGGTAATGAATAAGAGACAGGAGGAAAATGTAACCTGTCCTGCCTGCGGTAGAAGCACCTTGAAAAAACTGATTTCCCGGGTCGCCTACCATGTCTCGGAAAAGGACCGGATCGATTCCTTTGACCCGAACAAGCCGAAGGACGACTCCTTTTACAAGGATTCTCGAAATATAGGGCTTTCAGCGAAAAAAAGGGCCCGGCAAATGGGTCTGGAACTGGGAAGCGGATTTGAAGATAAATTAGACAGACTCAGGAGTGACCCTGGAAGCGTGTTAAAGGACAGCGAATGAGGAGGTCGAAACCGTGAATCTCGAGGGAGATGTCGTCCTGATCCATTACCGGGACGAGCCCGCCATGTACGCGCGTATTGAGGCCATCGAAGCCGATGTAAAAAAGGACTGGTATCGGGTCACTTTTTTACTCCTCACGATTCCTTCCCAGACTGTCACCTGGATATTGCGGGAGGAATATTTTAACGGGACCCCCTTTACCATGGGCGGTAATCCAATGATGATCACGGAGGTAAAAAGCCTGTCCCCATCTCCGGAAAACAGGAAGGCCCGTCAATCCCCGCATGGAAAAGGGGCCGGCAAATCCGGAAAGATCATCCCCCTGAAAAAAAATCCTGAAAAATAACCCAGGGAAAATGACCGCTTTTCATACCTTTTTATTAAGGCTTGTCCTGTCCATTTTGTTCTCATGCGTGATAAGTATCCTTTTCTTCAAAGAAATCAGGATATTCAAGACCTCCCTTTTGGCCGGAATAATGCTCGTGCTTGCCTATCTGTTTGAGTTCAAGAAAAAGAGGGACAGGAAGGATACAGAGGATTTCTAAGGTCTCGAAGGACGTTATCCGTAATGGGAGAAGTCGTATAATCTTTTCATGAACCGAGAAAGGTTTTCAGGAGGATTGAGCATTTTCTTGTTGATAAGGGCAATGGCGTTTTTAAAATTAATGAGTGAAAGGGCCTCGATATTGTCGATAGCTCCCAGCTTGTGATAGCGCTTGCCCATATAAGTGATTCGTTTTATGAGCGTTTCACCGGTCCCGGGAGCACCGTCATCCATGGACATGGCCTTGGCCGTTATCCAGTAGGATTCGATAAATGTCTTCAGGAGGGAGGCCCATATGGGCATTTTATCAAACCCGGGTTTCGTGATCTTATATCCTTCAATCCCTTCAGACGGTCTCAGGAAGCCCGAATCAAGAAAAAATTCAATGATCGAGATGATCTTTCCGCGTACATCCTCATCCTCATCAAAGATGAACTCATTGCTGAAAAATTCCCTGAGTGTCAGATAATCCGCGATTACCGAATCGAGGCTTTTCTCTTCCTCTGTACCGGTTAAGAAGGAAAGGGCCACAAAGGAATGATGTATAAAAAAATGGATGATGTTGTTTTTATAATATTCAAGCTCTATCTTCTTCTCCTCATCCACGAAGTAGAACGTCTCTTCCTCCCAGGGCGCGTCCTCCATGGAATCGACCACTTTCCAATTAATTAAAAGGGCGATCGTGTCACGAACCGCCTTGGAAGAATTAACCAGTGTTGAAACCGTGGGAATGCCGTGTCTTCCGAGGAATTCGAACAGGGTGTTCACCGTTTCTATCAATTCAGAAATATAAAATCCCTTTCGGTGATTGGTTAGTATGGCGGTGGCAATCAGGGAGAGCGGGGTAACAGGAGACACCTCATTAATGGAATTTACCAGATGAAAGGCCAGGTCCTGAGCAATATCTTTCGAAGTCCTGTTTTTTTGTGAAAGATAGGCATTCAATGAAAAGGGTTCATTGAATCGTATATATATCTTCCCATATCTTCTCTTTAATAGACGTCTGGCCCCGATTATCTGTTTCAGGTTTTCCCGTTCCTTCGGCCCTCCTCCGATCTCCTTCAGATAGGAACTTTCTTCGATAATCCTGTCATAGACTATAGAGGTGGGAACAAATATAAGATCCTTGCAGTAACCTTCGCGGTGGGCCTGCAACAGGATCGACAGGAAGCCTGTCTTGGGAAGGACCAGCTTTCCATTCCTGCTCCGACCGCCCTCTATGTAGAATTCGATCGGGTATCCTTCTTCCAGGAGGGCCTTGATATATCCGGAGAAGACCTCCGAATACAACCTCGCCCCCCTAAAAGACCTTCTGATAAAAAAAGCTCCTGATTTTTTGAAGATATGTCCCATGGGCCAGAAGGCCAGGTTTTTTCCGGCGGCGATCCTTGGGACATGCACATGAAAATCATAGAGGACATAGTTCAAAATAAGATAATCGATGTGGCTTTTATGGGAAGGGATATAGATCAGGGGTCCTCTTCTCGCCCACTCCCTGACTTGCGCGGCGCCCGCCGGATCCACATCGATTCCTTCAAAGATCTTCTTCCACAGCCATTTCAATGAAAGGTGAAAAAACTGGACATAGGCGCTGTTATAATCCGCGGCGATCTCATCGAAATATTCTCCGGCCCTTTTTTTTAGCTGTTTCAATTTCCTGGCATCCCCGGAAGCCATCTTTTCGATCTGTCCGATGACATTCTCATGCCGGAGGACGATCTCCTTGAACTGAAGCCTGGATTTCATGATCGGCCCTAAAATGATTCTTTTCTGGCTGTCAATACTTTCGATGAGGGTATGCTTCACTTCAGCCGCCATATCCTGGAGAGATCTCTCCCGGGG
>CAYTUL010000395.1:0-4656 GCA_964441135.1 uncultured Desulfobacteraceae bacterium
ATTTGCTACAAAGCAGGTAGATATCTCCTTGAAAAGAAATATCATACCGGATATCTATCTTTAGGCACAGCCGGATAATCCTGACCTCCGCGATGCGGAATCTTCGACCGGCTTAAAAAACTGGGTTTTTTAATATCAAATAAAAATGAGGAGTCCTAATGATGTTTACAAAGAAATTGTCTGAATTCATTATCCGAACGGAATATGAAGACCTGCCTGAGGAAGTGATCACTACAGCGAAAGGCGCCATCCTGGACTTTATCGGGGTCGCTATGGCCGGAAGCCAGGAAGAATCCGGGAAAATAATCCGTGAAATGGTCGAAGAATATCATTCATCCCCCGAGGCCGCCGTAATCGGCGGTGGATTTAAGGCCAGTTGCTCCCTGGCAGCCCTGGCTAACGGTACGGCGGGGCATGTCCTCGATTATGACGACTGTCTTGACTTTCCTCATGTTGGACTCGGTCATCCTACCACGGGAATCCTGCCGGCCGCGCTGGCGGTCAGTGAGAAGATCGATGCCACGGGCAGGGATCTAATCACGGCATACTGCCTGGGTACTGAAGCCTATGCAAAAATAGGACTGCTCGCAAAAGACGCGTTCCGGGCCGAAAAAGGCTGGGAATGGACGGGAGTCTTAGGGGTTATGGGAGCGACGGCCGCGGTCGCCAAATTGCTGAAACTCGATGAGCAGAAAACATCAATGAGCCTCGGGACAGCCGCGTCCCTTTCCAGTGGCCTGACCCGAAATTTCGGTTCCATGGCCGGTCATCTGCATGTCGGCAATGCCGCCAGAAACGGGGTGGAGGCCGCTTCCCTGGCGCGAAAGGGGTTTATTTCCCGGGAGGATATCGTGGAGTCCCCTTCAGGTTTCTATAACGTTTTTACCGGTAATCGGGATCCCGTCCCGGAAAGGGAAATGGAGGAAAACATCGGTGCCTTAGGCAATCCATGGAACATTGTTAATCCGGGACTGATGTTAAAGGCCTTTCCCTGTGCCCATATAAGTCATTTTGGTGTTGACGCGGCCCTGCAGCTCAGGCGAGAGCACTCCATTGACTGGCGCCGGATAGAGGAAATAGAGTTCCGTATTCCTTCTCTCTTGCAGCGGATAGTATCTTATCCTGAACCCCGGACAGGTATTGAAGCGAAGTTCAGCCCCGGTCACTGCATGTGCAGAGCCCTTATCTACGGGGGTGTAAAGATAGCCGACTTCAGGGACGAAAGTATTATGGACCCATCCATCAAGCAATTAATGGGCAGGATAAAGTGGGTTGTTCTTGATCAGGAGGCCGGAGAACTGCCCTTCGGTTTCCAGGAGGTCGTCGTGAAAATGAAGGACGGCCCGATTTTTTCACACAGGGTGAGTCACCCGAAAGGCGAGCCGCAGAATCCACTGACCGATGAGGATTCCACGGCCAAATATGAAGACTGCGCCTCCCACGCCCGATATGACAAGGAAAAGGCATCTCAGATCAAAGACCTGATCTTGAACCTGGATAAGGTAAATAGTCTCTCGCGGCTCGCCGACCTGCTCGCGCGTTGAGATTCTATATCTGAGGGTTGAAGGGCGAGAGAGGTTATATTTTGTGATGATACTCACTCGTTGAAGATTTCATCGGCCGCTTCGAGGGCCCCTGGTTTTACGTCAGCGTTCATGCCCTTCAGTATGGTGTAAAGGGCCCCCAGGAACAGGATCACATTTCGGCGGGTGCAGGACGTACCCATCAGACCGATCCGCCAGACCTTTCCGGCAAGATCGCCGAGACCCGCTCCGATCTCGATGTTGTAGTCATTGAGCAATGAGGACCTTACCTTTGCATCATTGACCCCTTCCGGGATATTGACGGTATTGAGCATGGGCAGCCTTTCTTTTTCGGGAACCAGCATGGACAGTCCCATGGCTTCCTGGCCCGCGACCAGGGCGAGGTGGTTCTTCCTGTGGCGGCTGAACCGGTTTTCCAATCCCTCCTCTGCGATAATTCGGAGGGCCTCCCGGAGGGCGTAGATCATATTAATGGGTGCCGTATGATGATACTTCCTTTCCTTCCCCCAGTAGGAACCGACCATACCCATATCCAGGTACCAGCTTACCACGGGCCTTTTACGGTTATTCAGTACATCTATGGCCCGGGGGTTCATGGTAACGGGGCTCAATCCCGGAGGGCAGGATATGCATTTTTGCGTACCGGAATAGGCGACGTCTATTCCGTTCCCTGCTACATTGACAGGCATACCTCCCATGGAGGTTACCATATCCACTAAAAACAGGGCATCCACTTCCCGGGCCACCTGGCCTAAGCCCTGGAGATCCGTGCATACACCCGTACTTGTCTCGGCATGGACGACCGCCAGGATCTTTGGATTTGTCTCCCTGGCCTTTTCGCGGACGATGTCAGGGTCAACGGCGCGTCCCCAGGGAAAATCCAGACGAATTAGCTCACCACCGATGCGGCCGACGATATCGCTCATGCGGGTACCGAATACACCGTTGACGCACACAAGCACCCTGTCCCCCGGCTCGATCAGGTTGACAAAACAGGTCTCCATACCGGCACTTCCCGTGCCGGAGACGGGAATGGTGAACGGGTAGTCGGCCTGGAAAAGGTGCCGCAGGAGTTGCTGGGTCTCATCCATTATTTCGAGAAAGTAGGGATCGAGGTGCCCTATGCAGGGCGCTGCCATGGCCTGAAGCACGCGGGCCGGCACATCGCTCGGACCGGGTCCCATCAGGATGCGGAATCCGGGATCAATATCTCTGAATGTCATGGGATCAATCATCTTCTCCTCCATTTGAAAATAGGATATGGACCGGGCTCCATGGCTTTATAACCTTTGAACCTTGAACGGGGAACCCAGAACGGCTCTGTCCAGGCAAACAAGAGACCTGGCTGACTGCTGAGCACCAATCGCCGGAAGCTCCTTTCAGGAAATGACCAGTATTTCCTTCGGCGTCTTATGGAGACAATCTCCCGGACCGTCGGGACCGATAATATAGTTGTCGCAGACGTGGCTCCATACAGTATCCGTCACTGTCGACGGATGTACGGTGATATTCATACCCTCCCCGATGGGCATGGTTTCATCCTTCAGGAAAAGAGGCCTTTCCACCAGATCATAACCCTGACCATGGGCATAGAGGCGAAGTTCCGGCCTGTACCCCTTTCCTGTCAGAAACTCGTTGTTGGCGGCGAGGATCTGTCCGGGATGAGCACCAGGTTTAAGATAATTCAGGGTATGCTGCTGGGCCTCCAGGGAACAGGAAAAGGCATCAACCAGTTCCTGGGATGGAGGGCCGATTGAAAAGGTGCGACCGACTTCAGTATAAAACCCGCCCGGGCCGTTCACTTCAATCAACAATGAGACCTGATCGCCCTCTTCGATCATCCGGTTCTGAAAGCGGCGGCCCTGGAAGGCTGCAGGTACGCCCTTCGGTGCGGAGCCGACCAGGATAAGCTGCCGCTCGCTGCCTCTCTTCATCACTGAATGCATGGCGTCTGCATAGACTTCGAAATCCCTCATGCCCGGCCTGATTTTTCCACGCATCTCCTGAATGGCCTCATCCTGAAGGGCCGCTGTCGCCCTGATCAGATCGATCTCTTCATCGCTCTTGACCACCTTCAGGGGATCGATTTCTCCGGTCAGATCCACGAATTTTGCCCCGGGCAGGTTTTTTACGAGATATTCATAGAAATTGACCGGAATGTATGATCTGCCCACAAGGCCGATTACGGCGTTTTTCTTTTCCTTGAAAACGTTGACAGCGAGTTCCGCGTCGTATGTGTGGGTGTAATGGGCCGTAGGAAAATAGGGAGCGCTGAGCCTCTGTTTTACTCCCCGGACCGCCCATTGAGGGAGACCGGGTTCGCCGGGTGGAAAGGGCCCGCATGAAATAAGGGTCATATCATCTTCAAGGGGGAAGATGACCGTAAAGGGGTAACTATGTCGCGCCGGAATGTCACTGAACCACCGGACATATCCTCCGAGGAATTCTTCATCGTTCCGCATTAGAAGATAATCCGCCCTGTGCTCCCGCATGACCTCGCGGGCAAGGGACCATCGTCTATTGAGTTCCTCATCGGAAACGCTCTTTGTAAGCCTTTCTCTGGTATCGCTCATGGGGACCGCTCCTTTATAGTTATTTTCCGGCTCGTGATAAAGTACCTTATAGGATATGGAGCAATATCGGAAACCGCATCCCCTGTCAATCTAAAATAATTACTGAAATCATCAGAAGCTTCACGCGGAAGACGGATTATTTTGATATGCCGGCAGGCAGGATCCCTTGCCTCTTCTTCGTTCAGTTGGAGGGGATCCATGGCCTTTTTAGCCGCGTAGAGGAGTGGGTCCCTTCCATCCAGCGTCACAATATATACGGATTTCGGTCGCACCTACCTCTTTGTGGGCACGGAACCGATGTGCACCGTCTAAGATTCTGCATTCCTCTTTAATGACCCTTTGGACATGTGTTGCATGATAGTGATGACGTCTGAATTCATCTTTTTATTCGTTTGTCCTTTGTTTATAGGTAGGCGTAGCGGGTCGGACCGACCGTAGCTTCTCAATAAGTCCGGGCAAACATAACTGGATACCGGCCTACGCTGGAATGACATTGCCAGTAACATGTTGTCATTCCTGCGAAAGCAGGAATCCAGGGA
>CAYTUL010000396.1:0-4645 GCA_964441135.1 uncultured Desulfobacteraceae bacterium
TCTCACATCCACCCCGGCTGGTTTTCCCATCTCCTCGCTGTCCCCCTCTATATCGAGGATATCATCGGAGATCTGAAAAGCAAGGCCGATTTTGCCGCCGTATACCCTGATATTTTTCACCTGATTCTCCGTGCCTCCTCCAAGAATTGCCCCGGAGGAGACGGACGCCCTTATCAAGGCCCCTGTCTTCTTTGTATGGATGAAGTCCACAATAGAAGCATCGACCGCTTTTCCCTCCGTCTGGATATCCACGGCCTGGCCGGCGACCATACCCTGATATCCTGCGGCCGTTGAAATGATTGCCAGGGCCTCTTGAAAGGAACCGGCATCCATTTTTTCTTTAAGGGCGGTGTTACCTATTAAATGAAAGGCTTCGGTTAGCAGGCCGTCTCCTGCAAGGATGGCAATGGCTTCACCAAAGACCCTGTGATTCGTGGGCTTGCCCCTTCTCATATCATCGTCGTCCATGGCCGGCAGATCATCATGTATAAGCGAGTATGTGTGGATCAGTTCCAGAGCGCAGGCCACGGGAAGGACGTCCTCCTCATCACCGCCGACCGCCTCGGCCCCGGCGATACACAATATGGGCCTGAGCCTTTTCCCGCCCGCAAAAAGGCTGTAACCCATGGCCCGGATTAGTTCGGAAGCAGGTCCTTCGGGTTCGGGGATAATTGTGTGGAGGGCCTTATCAATCACCGCCCTTTTTTCAGATAGGTAGTCCTTGAGGTCCACAATCAGGTCTCTTCCATTTCTTCCCTATCAAAGGGTTGAAGGGTGCTCTTCCCATCGCTGTCCTTTACCAGCATCGTAACCTTCTGTTCAACTTCTTCAAGCTTGTCGGAGCAAAATTTTATAAGTTTCATACCTTCCTCGAAGACCTTGAGTGAATCCTCGAGAGAAAGATCGCCGCCCTCAAGATCCCCGACGATCTCTTCCAGTCTTTTCATGGCGTCTTCGAATTTCCTTTCAGGCATTATTCCTCCAATCCCCGGCTTATGGCTATCAGACGGAGAGGATTTATCCGGGCGCCGTTGACCCGAACCCCCCAGTGAAGGTGCGGGCCGGTGGCGCGTCCCGTGGAGCCCACAAGGCCGATTGTTGTTCCTTTCCGGACAATATCGCCCTCTTGAACTAATATCTTTTCAAGGTGAAAATACATGCTCATGATGGCCCCCCCATGATCGATTATGACCGTCTTTCCAGTAAAAAAATAGTCGGCGGTCAGAACGACCTTTCCATTGTTGGTAACAACAACGGGCGTACCCTCCTCTCCCCGCAGGTCCACGCCCGAATGGGGAGATCTGGGCTGTTCGTTAATAATGCTTCTTCGGCCAAATGGCCCTACAACCTTTCCTTCGACCGGTCTCAGAAAGGGGCCGCTCCAGGCGGGTTTCGAAACAGGGGCCTCCCATATCCTCTTTAACTTCGCGGATTCCTTTTTTACCCTCTTAAGGGTCTCTTCGTCCAAATCTACCATCCTTTTAGGAAGCGTCAAGCGGCGAACACCATAGTCTTTATCCACTACCTCAATCCTGAATATTTCCTCATGGCTCGAAAGGGATGTCTTGACACGGACATCATAGGATCCCGGTTTTTCATTTAAATCCGCGACAAGAAATCCCTGCCAATGGGTAGAGCCGGAGGGGGATAACAGGAAAACCTCCCTTTTCATCCAGGTCACAATCGGTATCTCTCCTTCCCCGGCCGAGATCCTGATAAGACTCAATTCCCCCTGAGGGATAATATCTGAAGAAATATAGATATCAGACCGGGACATGGCACCTGCGTTGGATATCCATGGAAAGATCACAGCCATGATGATAAATTGTGTAATCACAGGTTTCAAATTACTTTTCATCTTTATCTTGAAAGCGAATTTTTTGCTTCGATTATCTTCTCGATACGGCAATCCAGCTCCCCCTTCGCCAGTAGAATATTTACATTGTCACCGAGCTTAAGGCCTGAAACCGACGTGATGGCCTTTTTTTCCGGCAGTTTCCGGGTGATACTGTATCCTTTATTCAGTAATGTGTGGGGGCTGATATCTTCTATCTTGGCCTTAAGGAGCGAAAGCGCCATCCTGTTCTCCTTCAGTCCCTTACCCATCATGTGGGTGATGAGATGTCTCTGGAAGGCGATCGCCTGGCTAAGCTGGGAGATCTTTTTTAATGGTGAATGGAGCAGAAGGGCACGGCTTTCCGTAGTTACTCTGCCCCTTTGTTCTGTGATAATCCGATTAAAATTTCGGGTAAGCCGGTTTTCCAGTTCATCGATACGCATCCATGAGTCCGCGATTCGACTCCTTGGATCGCGAAGACCTTTACTCAACAACGTAAGGGACTGACCCATGGTATGAAGATGAGTCTTCATGAGAGAAAAAAGCCGTTCTCGAATATCATTCAGGCTCTTCAATAGGGACTCTTTTTCAACCACGATGAGCTCTGCGGCGGCCGATGGTGTGGGTGCCCTGAAGTCCGCGGCCAGATCGGAGATCGTCACGTCTATCTCATGACCGACGGCCGATACGACAGGCACGCGCGATGCCCTGATAGCGAGGGCCAGATCTTCATTGTTAAAAGCCCACAGATCTTCTATGGAACCGCCGCCCCTCGTCAGCACAATAAGATCCGGCCTGAGCTCACTGTTTGCGATCTTCAGGGCCTGTACCATTTCGGAAGCTGCTTCTTCTCCCTGTACCTTGACGGGAACGATCGTTACCTCAATATTCACAAATCTGCGTTGAATAATCTTTAAAAAATCCCGTATGGCCGCCCCCGTGGGGGAGGTAATTACAGCAACACGCTGAGGGAGGAAGGGCAGGGGCTTTTTTATTTCCGGGTCAAAGACACCCTGGGCACCAAGCTTTTTTTTAAGCTGTTCAAAGGCCAGTGCCATGGCGCCGACACCCAGGGGCTCCAGATAGTCGAGAATAATCTGATATTCGCCGCGTGGCTGGTAAACACCGATCCTTCCCCGGGCTATCACATTCATGCCATCTTCCGGGGTAAACTTAAGGTAACGGGTCTGGGGGCGAAACATGACGGCCCTGATTTGGGCATTCTCATCCTTGAGGACCATGTAATAATGTCCCGAGGAAGGGGATCTGAAATTGGAGATCTCGGCCTCGACCCAGATAAAATCAAAATGTTCCTCAAGCAGTTCCTTGATTTTTTCCGTCAGAAGGGTTACCGAGAATATCTCAGGGTTTCTTTCATCAAACAGAGATTCTGATTCGATCATTGCCTCGCATCCCATGCCCTGTGTTTTCCGCCATAAAGTTATATTATTAAAATATTGCAGGATATTAGACAAGCCCTTTTCTTTGTTTCTATTTTAATGATTATATGCATCCAATCCCTTTCCCGCAAGCGGGATCTCCGGAGCGCATGATGCAAATCCTGCTTGCGGGAGATAAAGTGCCAGGGCTCCGCCTGAATCCGGGTCCGGGTATCTGGCAAGATTCAGACCATTGACATGAAACCTGGTTTTCAATATTGTACAATGCAATGTTCGCTGGAGGAAGTATATTCATGACCGGAATCCTGTTCACAGAAGATGATTTGAGAGATATCAGGTCCAGGGGGATTACGCCTGAAAGGGTATCGGAACAGATTGAGCTGATCAAAAAGGGCTTCCCCTTCTCAAGGCTATTAAGGCCCTGCAGGGTCGGAGATGGGATCCATGTCCTGACAGAAAGCGACCTTGGCAGATTGGGGAAAATATACTCGAATGCGGCCTCCAAGGGGAGGGCTATGAAATTTGTCCCTGCTTCGGGCGCGGCCAGTCGAATGTTCAGGCTTTTGCTGTCCTTTAAAAACCGCTTCGAGAGGATAAATAAAGACGCGACCATGGAGCCGGCGGAAAAGGGGGATCCGGATTATAAGGCCTTCCATAGGTTCATTAAGGGGATGAAAAGATTCGCCTTCTATGAACAATTAGCCGATAACATGGCAAGAGACAAAATGGATATTGAAAGATCAATTTCCGGCGGGGCCTACCGGGATATCCTTGAATATACATTGAGCCCCAAGGGACTCGATCTCGCTAATCTTCCCAAGGGGCTGATCCCCTTTCACAGCTATCC
Source organism: uncultured Desulfobacteraceae bacterium (assembly GCA_964441135.1). Classification (GTDB taxonomy): domain Bacteria; phylum Desulfobacterota; class DSM-4660; order Desulfatiglandales; family HGW-15; genus CAYTUL01. The sequence continues at coordinate 4,085 of CAYTUL010000396.1, forward strand.
CGATAAAAACAGGACTCCCTTTGAGGAACATATTGTCGAGGCCGGTTCCTACACGATGTCCAAAGACGGCGTTGCCAGGATCCATTTTACGGTTTCTCCTGGATATGAAAAAGCCATCAAGGGGCATATCAAGGATATCAGAGATTCTTACGAGAGACCGGGATTAAGATACGAAATCAGTTTTTCCAGGCAGAAACCCTCCACAGACACGATCGCTGTGGATTTGGACAATAATCCTTTCAGGGATAGGCAAGGAAGGCTCCTTTTCAGGCCGGGGGGACACGGAGCGTTGCTTGAAAACCTTAAGGATCTCAAGGGAGATATTATCTTTATTAAAAACATCGATAATGTGGTCCCCGACCGGCTCAAACAGGTGACCTATACCTATAAAAAAGCATTAGGTGGTTTTTTAGTGGAAATACAAAACACTATTTTTAAATATCTGGAGAGACTTACAAGTGGGGAGGGAGATGGGGCCTCGATGAAGGAGATATTCGCGTTTATAGGAGAAAAGCTCTCTGTTGTCCCGCCGGATCAAATCCTTCAGGAGAGGGAAGATAA
>CAYTUL010000397.1:0-4643 GCA_964441135.1 uncultured Desulfobacteraceae bacterium
CCAACCTGTTGACCGGGGCCGGGAAGGAGGAATTGTCCATCGACCTCATGCGCTTTCGGCCGGATGCCCCTGACGGGGTGATGGAATATCTTTTTATTCAGCTCATGCTCTGGGGAAGGGCGGAAGGCTTCAAATGGTTCAACCTGGGCATGGCGCCGCTTTCCGGGCTTGAGGACCACGGGCTTGCTCCCCTGTGGAGCCGTGTCGGGACCTATGTCTTCAAGCATGGAGAGCACTTCTATAATTTTCAGGGTCTCAGGCAATACAAGGAGAAATTCGATCCCGAGTGGACGCCGAAATATCTCGCCTGTCCGGGTGGTCTGGCGGTCCCGCGGATCCTGACAAATATCGCGGCCCTGATCTCAGGGGGTATAAAAGGGTCGGTTTCCAAATAAAAAAAAGGAGGTAGAATGGGATGAAATATTTTGGACTGATTATTTTTTTAGGAATACTGCTGATCGCATACGGTGCATGGGCGGAGGATGGCAAGGACATTTTCACATCCTTTAAATGCGGGAATTGCCATAAGGTTGATAGAGGAAAGACGATTCCCTCGCTGAAGGAGATCGCCCGAACCTATAATGGAAAGGAAGATCAGCTCTTGCTATATCTGAAGGGTGAGGCCAAGGCCTTGATAAACCCGGAAAGAGTAGGAATGATGAAGAGGTATATTGAGAAGACAAAGGGGCTTGGTGAAAAGGAGAGAAAGGCCCTGGTGGACTTCATTCTGAGCCACGGGGATTAATCAACATTGCGGGTCCAAAAATGTGAGTTTATGGACGTGCACTGACTATGCCATTTAAGGAAAATCGTCATGGAGGATAATCGTCGATGAACGGCATGACAGAATCCCTGGAAAACCGCTGCCAGATCTGCGGAAGAGATGCTATCAACGCGGACCTGGTACCGGCTTCATTCGTGAGACCGGTCGTCGTAGACCTCATTGCAAAGGCCTACCCCCAATGGTCAGGGGAGGGTTTCATCTGCCTGGAGGATCTCAATAAATTCCGCTACCAATACCTGCGCTCCCTTCTCGAGACGGAAAAAGGGGAGCTCACGACCTTGGAAAAGGAGGTGGTTGAAAGCCTTGCGGAACACGAAATCCTTTCCTCACATATCGATCAGGAATACGAATCGGCATTGACCTTCGGTGCCCGTCTTTCCGATAGAATAGCCGTCTTCGGCGGAAGCTGGAAATTCATCATCCTATTTGCAGGGATTCTTTTCCTTTGGATTTTAATCAATTCAGCTTTCCTTCTGTTTCGACCCTTTGATCCCTATCCATATATCCTTTTGAATCTCATTCTTTCCTGCCTTGCCGCCGTTCAGGCCCCCATTATCATGATGAGCCAGAATCGCCAGGAGGCCAAGGATCGTCTTAGAGGGGCTCACGACTACCAGATTAATTTGAAGGCCGAGCTCGAGATCCGTCACCTGCACCAGAAGATCGATCATTTACTGTCCAGACAGTGGGAACGGCTGGTGGAGATTCAGGGGCTTCAATTCGAACTCCTTGAGGAGATAAGGATGAAGAGCCTTTCATCAAAGAATAGTTGAAGATAACGTCCGGGAAAGGATGACCCTTTCATGGGTGAAGGCTCATTCAAGTGTTGCGGGGGGTATGGAGATCAGATATTCTTCAGGGCCTTTGCGTAAAATTTCTCGATATACTCCAGCGCCATTCGTCGTGTAGAATAAGCAGCGGCGCTGCACTTTATGGATTCTTTCATGATCTTGATCCATTCGTGGGAGAGACCGTCATCCGAAAGAGCATAATAGGCCGGGATGATCTCCTTCTCCAGTATATCGTATATGACAGCGGAATCAACCTGGTCCATGTTTTCCCTGTTCCCCTCATAACCGAAGGCCCAGCCGTTGTTCCCCTTATATCCTTCCATCCACCAGCCGTCCAGTATGCTGAAGTGGGGTACGCCGTTTAACGCGGCCTTCATCCCGCTCGTACCGCTCGCCTCCATGGGCGGAATCGGGTTGTTCATCCAGACATCGACACCGTGAACCATGTATTGGGCGAACTGTTCCCCGTAATCCTCCAAAAAAGCTATCCGCCCACCCATTTCCGGATCACGGGCGGCGTTATAGACCTTTTGAAGGGTTCTCTTTCCCGGGTCGTCCGCCGGATGGGCCTTGCCCGCGAAGATGATCTGTATGGGCCGCCAGGGGTTGTTAAGGAGCCCTTTCAAACGGTCCGGGTTGTAGAGAATAAGATCGGCCCTCTTGTAAGTAGCGAAGCGTCTTGCGAAACCGATGGTCAAAATGGAAGGGTCCAGCATTGTTCCGCCAGCGAGGACGGTGGAAACACCTGAACGCTCCCGGGCCCAGCGATCCCGGGCCTTTTCCCTTATGGCGTCTATAAGCTTAATTTTTAACCAGTAATGGGTTTTCCATAACTCATCATCCGGAATGTTGTCGATCAGTTCCCACAGGTGAGGATTATCATGGTCCTTGACCCATTCATTTCCCAGATATCTGTTGAAAAGGAGTTCAATCTTGGGTTCGATCCATGTCGGGACATGGATACCATTGGTTACATGATCAATCGGGACCTTTTCTACCGGGAGATCGGGCCACAGGCTTTGCCACATCAGCCGTGCGACTTCTCCGTGTCTTTTGCTGACGCCGTTTCGATACCCGGACAGCTTCAATGCGAAGGCCGTCATATTGAATCCCGAATGGGGATCCTGCGGATGCATCCCTAATTGGAGGAATGTATCGTGATCGATTCCGAGGGCGGGCCAGTAGGGGTGGAAATATTTCTCAATCAGTGAAAAAGGAAAGATATCATGGCCCGCTGCCACCGGTGTATGGGTCGTGAAAACCGTGGTTGATCTCACCTTTTGGCACGCCTCCTCAAAGTTCATACCAATCTCTATATATTCCCGGATCCTCTCCAAAAGGGTAAAGGCGGGATGGCCTTCATTCAGGTGGACAATAGAGGGCTGAATTCCCAGGGCCGGAAGGACCTCAGCACCGCCGATCCCCAGGACGATCTCCTGGCGAAGGCGTTGCTCAAGGTCTCCCGTGTAAAGATGCTCCGATATTTTTCGATTCCAGGGGTCGTTGTGTTCAATGTCGGTATCCATTAGAAACAAAGGAATCCGGCCGACAGCGACTTCCCAGATGGCGACATGTATAGGCGGCTCAATCAAGGGGACCTTGACCACAATCTGCTTTCCATCATCACCGAGGAGTCTGGAAATGGACGCCGCGTCCCTGTCGAGCACCTGATCGATGTTCTCCTGCCAGCCGTCATCCCGGATGCGCTGTTTAAAATATCCTTCAGGGTACATAAAACCCATGGCCACGAGAGGCACATTCAAGTCGCTGCATTCCTTGAGATAGTCCCCCGCGAGGAAACCCAGACCGCCGGCGTAAAAAGGGAGGGAATGGTGCAGGCCATATTCTGCTGAAAAATAGGCGATGGTCTGGTCCTGATGTATCTTGTCGTGGTCTAACAGACAGCATTCTCCGGTATCCATATCCGCGCGAAATTGGGCCACCACCATGTCATAGTAGCCTATATATTCCGGATCCCTGGATGCCGAATCCAAAATTTCCCGGGGCAATTCCTTTAGCATTTTATCCGGGTTATGCCCGGTCTTCTTCCATGCCCTCCGGTTGAGCATCTTAAAAAGCATCCTTGCCGCGGGATGCCAGCTCCACCATAGATTTTCAGCCAATTCCCCCAAACCGGACAATCGTTCGGGGAGATTGGGAAAGATATTGTTTATGGTATGCATAGTTGTGCGCTTTCAGTCGGAAATGAAAGACATTCCGGCAACAGTTAAACCGTGTCTCCTGATTCGGACACTGGGGGATTACAGGTTGAGGACACAGTTGTAGATCTGTGACGTATCCTTTTCCTGGATTTGTAACCGGAGTGTCTTGGCCGATTTCGCCTCGCCGGGGAAGAACAGAAATCCATAGGCCAGACCCTTGGGCTCGATGTCCTTTTGCTCCAAGGTCTTTGAACGAAGGTCGCTGATAACCTCCTGCCGGGCCTCACCCGAGGTATAGCCCTTAACGCCCCCGATGGTCCCACCGGCGGCCGCGCCCACGGTGGCGCCTTTGCCAGCGGATTTGGCCACATCCTCTCCGGTTACAACACCGATTGCCGCGCCGATAACGGCTCCCGCCGCACCGCCCAAGAAACCGCCGTAGGCTCCCTCCTTGAAGATCTGTTTCGTCTGGGTATATTTCAATGCCCGCTCATGGGCCATATCACGGGAAAGAAGAGGCCACAGATTCCCCTCGCGATCCTCGAGAAAGGTCTGGGCCGCATTAATCTGAAGGGGATGCGTTCCCCTATTGTCAAATACTACCTGGACAGGAAGCATGCCTGCCCCTAAAATATCAAAACCAAAGGCCTCCCGGGCCTCTTTTGGTTCGATAAAGGCCTTTGCGCCCACGGTCGCGCCCGCCACCTCCGTAGCATTGGAATAGGCCCCGGGAGTCTTGATGGGCAACGGCTTTGCCTTATAACTCGTGGCGCATCCGGTTAACAACACGAGGATTGCTATCGGGATAAAATAAGTGGTTTTTTTTGTTGACCATATTTTCAGAGTCTTCACGATTGTTGAACCTCCTGATTGGACATGTAATTTTTAAATGGAATCATTTTATTA
>CAYTUL010000398.1:0-4643 GCA_964441135.1 uncultured Desulfobacteraceae bacterium
CCCTTGTTCCAGCCCTCCATAAACGCCTGCAGATATTGCCTTCAATACGCAACTGAGTGCAATAGGTGGCCGCTCAGCCAATGTCTTTGCAAAATCAAGTACATCCGCCATCAGTTTTCCCGGTGAGGATACCCTATTGACCAATCCGATCTTCAGGGCCTCCTGCGCACTGATTCGTTTGCTGAACAGGATCATATCCAGGGCTTTTGCCAGGCCAACCAGGCGGGGCAACCGCTGGGTTCCTCCCCAACCGGGAATAATGCCGAAATTCAATTCGGTTAATCCTACCCTACCCGTGGGATCATCCACCATAATCCTGAAATGGCAGGCCATGGCAAGTTCCAACCCCCCTCCGAGGGCAAAACCGTTGATGGCGGCAATGACCGGTTTGGAAAATCGATCGACCCGCATCCAAAGGTCCCGGCCCTTAGGCCCTGATTTGGAGGCATTTGCAGCATCTGTCACATCAAATCCTGCTGAAAAATATTTCTCTCCTGAACCGGTGATAATGACCACGCGCGTTTCCTTATCGTGTTCCACTTCATCGATGGCTTTTTCGAAATCCTCCAAGGTTGCAAGATTCCATGCATTTACAGGGGGATGATTAATAAAGATAGTGCAGATACGATCCCTTTTTTCCAGTATGATATTTTCGTATTCCAATGAGCTCCTCCTTTGTTCCTATCTTGAGCGATTTTTTAAAGCATATGCATCATTACCCTGATGCCAATAGAATTATATGCCTCTTTATGACAGACATGCCCTTTACCGCCCCCTGAGCCCCAAACAGAAGGTCCTACAGGCACGGGAAATCATCTCCGCCGGAGAAGAGGGCGCATACTCGGGGGCTTATCTGTAACGATGCAATTACGAACTATCGTTGTCATTATAGACCGAGATAGGTTTTTCGAATAACCTCGTCTTGAAGTAATTGATCGCCGGTCCCTTCAGCGATGATCTTGCCGGAAGAAAGAACATAATTACGGGAGGCCATTTTGAAGACCGTACTAACATCCTGTTCCACAAGAAGGACTGTAATCCCCAGATTGCGAATCTCCGCGATTTTTTCAAATACCTCTGCCCGCAAAATAGGGGCCAGGCCGGTGGAGGGTTCATCAATGCACAACAGCTTGGGTTCGGCCATTAGAGCCCTGCCAATGGCGAGCATCTGCTGCTCCCCGCCGGAAAGCGTTCCAGAGATCTGGCGTGATCGACCCTTTAGCACGGGAAACAATTGGTATACCTTTTCCAAGTTATCCTGAATGACATTCTTGTCCTTCTGCAAATACGCCCCCACCAGAAGATTATCGAACACGGTTATCTCCCGAAACGGCCGCCGCCTCTCCGGGCAGTGGATCAACCCTCGCCGGACAATGTCATGCGTAGGTATCTGATCGATCCGCTCTGAATCAAAGATCACCGTGCCCTCAATAATGATATCGCCCTCAGTGGACCGACGTGAAAGCTCCCTTTCCCAGGCGACCAGCCCTGTAATTGCCCTGAGTAATGTGGATTTCCCGGCCCCGTTCGGACCCACCAGGCTGACCAGTTCTTCCGTATCAACGCCCATGCTTAAATCATTAAGGAGCACGGCCTTATCATAAGATACCGTCAAATGAGAGACTTCTAGAAGCAACTCAGACTCCTTCTTTACCGAGATATGCCTCGATAACTTTTCGATTCGTGACGACTTCCTCGGGGGTTCCTTCTGCAATGATCGTTCCGAAATTGAGGACGATAATTCTGTTCGCCATCTTCATCAACTGCTGAAGCTTATGTTCGATGATGATCATGGCCGGTCCTTCACTATGGAGTCTGCCGAACCGCCCACCCTTGTGAAGGCGCTGGATGGATTTTGCCATGAGGTCCGTCTCTGCAGGACTCAATCCGCCGAACGGCTCATCTAAAATGAGCAGTTCGGGCTCCGTCGCTATGGCCCTCGCCACCTCCAGCCTTTTAAGATCACCCTGTGAGAGGGTCGAGGCCTTCTCGAGCGCCATATCCGATATGCCTGCGAATTCCAGGGCATCCATAGCCTTTGTTTCAATCCTCTTAACCCATTCGCCTCTTCGCATGGCACGAGGGCAGAGACAGGAAACCATCACGTTCGCAATGATAGGCAGCCGCCTGAAGGGCCTCATATTCTGGAAGGTGCATGCAATGCCCCGGTTGACGATATCCCAGGTCTTCTTCCCGACTATTTCCTTGCCCTTAAAACGAACACTCCCCGAATCAGGCGTCAGGACGCCGGTGATCAATCGAACCAGGGTCGTCTTTCCGGCGCCGTTGGGCCCGATCAAGGCAAGGATCTCGTCTCGTGCCATCGAGAAGGCCGCATTATTGACCGCTCGGAGCCCTCCGAAATTCTTATTCAGGCCCTTGACTTCCAGAAAGGGTTCGTTCATATCAGCTTTCCTCTGCCTCTTCCCGTAACTCCCGGTGGGAAACCTTGCCTACGTCCGTCTTGGGTAGTTCACCCCTGAACTCGATAATCTTAGGGACCTTATAGTGGGCGAGATTCTCCTTACAAAAGGCCATAATCTCCTCCTCAGAAATCTTCCCCCTTGCCTCGCTCTGAAGAACCACATACGCCTTGATAATTTGGCCTACCTTGGGATCAGGAACGCCCACCACCCCGGCAGCCTTTATCTGGGGATGTTTATAGAGTACCTCTTCCACATGCCTGGCAAAAACCGAGTATCCTTTATACTTAATAAGATCCCGTTTGCGGTCAAAGAAGAAAAAATAGCCCTCGTCATCCATCCTCACAAGATCCCCGGTCCTCAGCCACGTCTCTCCATCAATATCGATCAATGATTCTCGGGTTTCCTCCTCCCTTTTCCAATAACTCCCCATAACATTCGGTCCGTTCAGAATCATTTCCCCAATTTCACCGGGCGGTAGGAAAGCCGTGCCGTCATGTTCGACAACGGCGGCCCTGACGTTCGGAATAGGAACACCAAAAGAACCATTCTTGGGTCTCTGATAAGGACTGCCGTGGTTAAGAGAGCAGGTCTCGGTCATACCGTGGCCCTCTAATATCTTGGCCTGGGTTCGTCTCTCCCAGCCTTCAATGGTGGATTCATGAAGCGTATCCGCTCCGCATCCGATCATTTTAAGTCGCTTCCAGTCTACACGATCTGTTTTTTCATACTCCTTCAGGTATTCAAATAATGTGGGGACACCATAAAAGGCGGAGGCCTGATAGCGTTCCGTGGCCGATAGGATGTCATCTACATCCGGGGTGGTGAACAGGACAAGAGTCGCACCTTGAACCAGGTTGGTAATCATAACGACGGACTGTCCATAAATATGAAAAAGGGGCAGAAAGGCAATGACGACCTCCCGTCCCGCTTCAAGAATGGGCCAGAAGGCGTTGGCCTGAGCCTGCGTTGCGATTAGGTTCCTATGGGTCAGGACAGAGGCCTTGGGGAGTCCGGTGGTTCCTCCTGTATAGGGCAGGGCGGCAATATCTTTCTCTGGATCAATCGTAACGTGAGGAGGCTGGGGCGGGTATTTCTTGATCAGGGTCTGAAATTGATGAAGGCCGGCTTCTTCAATATACTTTGGCGTTGGCACGTGCATTTCCCGATATACCTTTCCCAGGGCACTTTTCCCCACCAGCTTCTTAAGTGTTGGAAGGTATTCCGCAATATTGGTCAGAATCACATTCTTGAGAGCAACACCGGTCTTATCAACGTTATCATACATGATATCCTGGCATATAATGGTCTGGGCCTCACTGTCCTCGAGTTGATGTTTGACCTCCTGACTGGTATAAACCGGGCTGATGGGGGTGACCTTAGCCCCAACCTTGAGGGCGGCAAAATAGGCGATCACAAATTGAGGGCAGTTTAACAGGTATAAGGCCACCGTATCTCCCTTTGCTACACCTAAACCCGCCAGGGCTGCAGCGAATCGGTTTACCAGTTCGCGCAGTACGCGGTATCGAATCTTTTTGCCGTAGAAGACCAGGGCAGTATTATCGGCATATTTGTCTGCGGCCTCATCAAAGATCTCTGGAATGGATTGGTCGGGGATTTCGACCTTCTCCGGAACCCCTTCAGGATAAAATTTCAGCCAGGGTTTCCCCATATACAATGCTTTTGCATCCATATCTTTCATCTCATTTCAATCCAGTTCTGCCGTACAAATCCGGCACGTCTTTCGGGTTGCTATATTCCTGATCTTACACCGGGGACATTCCTTTTCCACCTTGTCCCGCAGCCAAGGAAAAAGCCCATTGGGCATGTATATAAGCGTAAAAAGTATTACACATGCGAACATCAACATTCGTAACTCTTCCCAAAAACGCAGTAACTCCAATAATGGAAAAAGGACAAATACCGCCCCAATCGGGCCATAAATCGTCACAATCCCACCGAATATGCACCAGATGACCACCTGGAAGGACAGGGCCACTTCCAGGGTTGAAGGGCCCGCGATCCTCATAAAATGGGCATAGAGCCCTCCGGCCACGCCGGCGAAAAACCCGCTCAATGAAAAGGCCAAAAGCTTGTAACGGGTTGTATTGATACCCGCGGCCCTTACGGCCACTTCATCCTCCCGGATGGCATGAAAGATCACACCGGTATTGGAGTCGGTGATCTTCCACATAATTGTGCATAGGCCGAGCATAATCA
>CAYTUL010000399.1:0-4641 GCA_964441135.1 uncultured Desulfobacteraceae bacterium
TTTTAATGGAGATTGTACCTCCCGGCTGGAATATCTCCTTGAACTGCCCAGAGGGAAGATCCTCGGCCAATTTGACAGGACGGATATTATCAGGGCCAAGGAAGTACTGAAGGATCACCTCTGTATCAGGGGCAACGTGCCGGCCTCCCTGTTACAGATCGGAACGGTCGATGAAGTCAGAGATTACTGTAAAAAACTTATTGACCTGGTCGGCAAGGACGGGGGTTTCGTCCTGTCTCCCAGAAGTTCCACGGACGAGGCGAAACCTGAAAATCTCAAGGCCATGATAGATTTCACAAAAGAGTACGGGGTGTATAACTAAGGCGGCCGTAAAGAATCGGCGTCATGGGATATTAACAAAAAGGTATAGGGTTTAAGGAAAGACGAGATCGGATCTATTTAACCCTTGGACCGTCGACCGGGGACAGAGGACTGTGGATCATGAAACCCGGAGCCGGATACCCATGACCCGATCCAAAAGCCAGGGTATAAAGAGTTTAGTGAAGGATCCATGCCTAAAGGACGCTGCCTTGCTTTAACCTTAAAGGGATTTTATAGGGAAAGCAGGTATGATGTTTCTTTTCATGGAGATATCTTTTTGAGATTCCATTGGACGATGCCATGACTAAATATTTGGGGTTTATGCCTCATCACCCCTTGATACGAACTGTAATGCCCTGCAAACCCCAAATATTTGGTCATTTGCTACGAAGCAGGTAGATATCTTCATGAAAAGAAATATCATGCCGGATATCCATTTTCGGGCCTAACCGGATGATCCTGACTAGGCCTAAAAGACCGGGTTTTTAATATCAAATAAAATAGAGAGGAACATGGGGTCATGAACCAAGGGGCACTGACCGGTTTAAAGGTACTGGAGTACAGCGAATTCATTTCCGGACCCTATTGCGGAAAGCTGCTTGCCGACCTGGGCGCAGAGGTTATCAAGGTGGAACAACCCGGCCTTGGTGACAAAGCCAGGAGTTGGGGCCCCTTTCCTGATAATATTCCACACCCGGAAAAAAGCGGACTCTTTCTCTTCCTTAATTCAAATAAATCGGGGATCACCTTGAATGTCGACAGCGGATTGGGGCCGAGGATATTCGAACAATTGGTGAAGTGGGCCGATGTCCTTGTGGCGAGCTATCCAAGGAATGAGATGGAAAGGCGTGGGTTTGATTATGAAAGACTTACCGGTTGGAATCCCTCCATAATTATGACTTCGATTTCTCCCTTTGGGCAGACAGTGCCCTATAAAGACTACAGGGGCTGCGACCTTATCAGTTCTCACGCAAGCAGTGAGGCCTTCGGCAACCCCGCGGAAGGAGTGGACGACATCGAGAAATACGGCCCTTTAAAAGGTCCCATGCATGCCGCCGATTTTATGACAGGGCTGACTGCCGCCCTGTGCACCATGTCGGCCGTGATTTCCCGTCAGGGGAACGGCGCAGGCCGGCATATCGACCTGTCGGCCCAGGAGGCATTGTCCTCCGTCGTACGCCAGGAACTGGCCTTTTGCATGTGTGAAGGACTGCGTCCTACCAGACAGAAAGGAAGAAAGAGGCGTGGAGGCATATTATATCCATGCAAGGACGGCTATGTATGTATATGGGCCGGTCCTCATTGGGAAAAGCTTGTCAAGATGATAGGAAATCCCGATTGGGCCCAGGCGGAATTGTTCAAGGACCCTGCCACACGAAGTGAGCACATGGAGGATATCAACAGGCTTGTGGAGTTATGGACCATGAAATATACGGCCGAGGAGATAGACCGGGCGGGCATAGCTAACGGTGTACCCGTTTCGCCGGTCCGTTCGGTAAAGGATCTTGTGGCCGACGAACAGCTCGCATTTCGTGACTTTTTTGTGGAGATAGACCATCCCGAAACCGGAAAACTCAGATATCCCGGAGCACCCTACAAACTGTCCGCCACACCATGGGAGATAAGGCATCATGCACCGCTTCTTGGTGAGCATAATGAAAAGGTCTATTGCCGGATGTTAGGTTACCATAGGCAGGATCTGGTGAGGATGAGGCAGGCGGGGATAATATAAGGTATGCCGGGACAAGGAAAAGCTATGCAGAATTTGCCCCTTGCAGGAAAAAGGGTCATAGACTTCGGTCAGATGTGGGCCGGTCCCCATTTATCCCAGTGGCTGGCCGTCCTGGGAGCGGAGGTCATCAAGGTGGAGACCCGTTTGAGGCTGGATTTTATGCGGCTGGTCGGCCTGCCCCCCGGGTTTGAAAAAAACAATTTCAACGCGGGTACGGCATTTGCTTCGCTTAACTATGGCAAGAAAAGCCTTACTCTCAACATGAAACAGCCCAAGGCCATAGAGCTTGCAAGGGCCCTGATCAAGATAAGTGATGTTGTAACCGAGAATTTCGGCGGTCCGGTCCTGGAACGCTGGGGATTGGGGTATGGGGATCTGATCAAGATAAACCCCGGTATCATTGTGTATGCAGGATCGGGATATGGCCGCAGCGGGCCTCACAGGGCGCGCCCTGCCTACGCGGAAATCGTCGAGGCCTACGATGGATCCACGTATCTGAACGGCTATCCAGGAGGAGAACCGGCAACGGTGGGCGTATCCCCGTGGACCGATGCCACCCAGGCGATGCACGGTGCATTTGCTATCATGGCGGCCCTTTATCACCGGGGGAACACGGGCGAAGGGCAATATATAGACGCCGCGATGATTGAGGGAAGTTCGAATTTCTTGGGTGAGATGGTCATGGGATATACCATGAACGGCCTTTTGGGAGAACGGGTGGGTAACCGGGATACCATCATGGCCCCCCACGGATGCTATCGCTGCAGGGGAAGGGATGAGTGGGTAGCCATTGCCGTTTCCGGGGAAGATGAGTGGAAGGCCTTCTGCGATGTCATGGGCAATCCCGAATGGACAAAGAAGGAAGAGTTCAGCCATGAGCTGGCCCGGTGGAAAAATCAAGATGAGCTGGACAAGAGGGTAGAGGAGTGGACACGGGGCCATGATCCCTATGAGGTGATGACCCTGTTACAGGAATCGGGGGTGACGGCCACAGCATCCCTGAATGTCAAGGATTTGGTAAATGATCCGCAATTGAAGGAGCGTAAATTTTTTATCGAAACGGAGCATCCGGTGTTAGGCAGGCTTGTGCTTGCAGGACTTCCCTGGAAGCCAGTTGAACCTATGAAGGGAAATTACCATAGGGCCCCCCTGCTCGGGGAACACAACAGATATGTGCTCGGCGAACTGCTCGGCCTTTCCGATGAAGAGATAGCCACCCTGGAAGAGGAGAAGGTAATATATTGAAATAATATTTTCTATTGTGGGAAAGAATAAGCACCCTGGATGCACGCATATGAAGGCATGACGATTTATTAGGGACGTTGCCTATGTTTCGGAGGTTGAAGTTATGCATCGATTCAAGGAAGTACTGGATAATCGCCATGAATATGCAAAGGACTGGAAAAGGAGAACAGGGGGCAAGGTGTTAGGCTATTTCGAGCCCTACACCCCAGAGGAACTCATCTATGCCGCAGGAGCCCTGCCGGTCCGGTTGCTCAGTGAACATGAACCCGATGATATAACGGATCGCCATATTTACGCCAGTTGTGCCTGTGCCAGGGATATCGTGAATCAGGTGGCCTTAGGCAGGTTTGATTACCTGGACGGTGTCACCTATGCCGAGGCCTGCCAGTGGATGCGCCACGCCTTTATGTCCTCCCAGGCCTTCCAGTCCTTTTCCTACCATTACGATGTCTTTGTTCCGGATTATGTCGACGGCCACCGGTCCAAGGACGTCATGGTATCTGAAATGAAGGCCTTCAAGAAGTCCTTGGAAGAATGGACAGGAATCATTATTTCCGATGAAGCTCTCGACCGTGCGATCGATGTCTACAACACCAATCGCCGGCTGATGCGGCAGGTGTACGAGTTGAGGCGGGCCGATAATCCTGTGGTTTCCGGGTCGGAGGCCATGGAAATGGTCCTGGCCGCCCAGGTGATGGATAAGGAAGACCATAACCGGATGATACAAGAAGTCCTGAAGGAGCTTCCCGGGCAGAGACATGTAAAAAATGCGGGGCCCAGGCTGATGCTTTTAGGCAGCCCCACATCCGACGCGAAGTTAGAGAAACTGATAGAGGATCTCGGAGCCGTCGTGGTTATCGATGAGTTATGTACGGGCAGTTGCTACTTCTGGAACGAAGTGATCCCCCAGGCAGACCGCCTGTTGGCCGTCTCTCTCCGCTACCTGGGCAAACCCCATTGTGCCCTGAAGGACAATAACTGGCGCCGGCGGCCCGCGCATATCCTTCAACTCTATGAAGACTTCAATGCCCAGGGGGTCGTCGTCGCCAAACAGATTTACTGTCACCCCCACGGGACGGATAACCCGCACATCTGGAAAATCCTGAGGGAGAGAAATTATCCCTTTCATTTCCTGGAACGGGACACCACATTACCGGAAAGGGAAACGAGGACCCGTTTAGAAGCATTTATCCATATGGTTGAGCCTGTGCAAGTAAAATTACACGGTTAACCCAGGCTGGAAGGAGCGCCGGCCTGGGTTATCGATATAGGGTAAAAAGCCCTTCCTTATTTTTCTAAATCATACTTCACCATAAGGCGAGGCCATGATCCTTTTCGAAAGG
>CAYTUL010000400.1:0-4640 GCA_964441135.1 uncultured Desulfobacteraceae bacterium
CCTTAAGGGGGTGGTATTTTTCCATAAAAGGATTGCCGTTCTTGTCCAGGAGGATCCCCCCTTCTCCCCTCACCGCTTCCGAGATAAGAAAGTTTTTGGCTAGGGGATGATAGAGACACGTGGGATGGAACTGGACAAATTCCATATTAGCCACTTTCACACCCGCGCGGTAACCCATGGCTATCCCGTCTCCGGACGCGATATCCGGATTGCTGGTATAGAGATAGATCTTTCCGACTCCGCCCGTGGCGAGTACGGTGATCCGGGCCTGGAAGGTAACGACCCTTTCGTTTTTAGCGTCCAGCACATAGGCCCCCCAGCAGGACTCCTTTGTCTCGGAAGTTATTATGCCCCTTTTTATCATTTTCGATTTCGTAATAAGATCTATTCCCATGTGGTCTTCGTAGATCGTGATGTTCTTATTCTCTTCCACCTTCCGTAATAAAGCCTTCTCTACTTCACTTCCAGTCCGGTCTTTCGTATGTACGATGCGCCTTCGTGAATGGCCGCCCTCCATCCCGAGATCAAGCTCTTGAGAATCCTCCTGCTGTCGGGAGAAATTTACTCCCATGGAAATCAATTCCCTGATCCTCTCCGGTCCGTCCTTCACAACCATTTCAACAATTGCAGGGTTGCACAATCCGCCACCGGACTGAAGCGTATCCTTTATATGCATATCGAAGCTGTCGCCCAGGTCAAATACGGAGGCGATGCCCCCCTGGGCATAATTTGTGGATGCCTCCATCTTTTCCTTTTTCGTGATGATAGCCACAGTATTTGATTCCGCGGCATGGAGGGCGAAACTGAGTCCGGCGATACCGCTTCCAATAATAAGATAATCGGTCTGGATTTCCATTTTATTCCCTTCGTTTATTGATGTTTTATAGCTTTTATGGTGATATACATGAATATCCGATCCCAGGGGAACTATGTTACATTGTCATTCCGGGGCGAAAGCCGAGGAATCTTGACAGCGCCACTTATTACAAAATCTTTGGTTCATTATTTGTTTTATCTGACGGCTGATCGCTTACCGCTGAAAGCTTTATATAGCCGCATACATTGCATTTATCAAGATATTCCGGTTGGAAAGGATTTAATGTGGATAACCGCAAGAAGAAAAGGGCCGTGATCTTTGATTGCGACGGAGTCATGTTTGACTCACGGCGCGCCAATATCCATTATTATAATCATATCCTTGGTCATTTTGGCCTTCCAAGCATGAAAGATGAGGAAGTGGAATTTGTACACATGCATACGGCGGATGAATCCATCCGTTATATCTTTCGAGGAACATCCCTCTTGGAAGACGCGCGGCGTTTCACTAAACAGGTGGACTATATCCCCTTTTTAGATGACATGGTCATGGAGCCCGGGTTGAAGGCGTTGTTGAGGGAACTCAAACCCCTCTTCGGGCTGGCAGTGGCCACCAACAGAAGCACGACCATAGGTAAGGTTATGGAGCATCACGGGCTCGCCCCTTTCTTTGATATCGTCGTTTCTTCCCTGGACGTGGAGAACCCGAAACCCCACCCTGAATCCCTCCTGAAGATTGCAGATTTCTTCGGGATAGAGTCTTCGGATGCCTTTTACGTGGGGGATTCCCCGGTGGATCATCAGGCCGCGAGGGCGTCGGGAGTGATATTTATCTCTTTTAAGAACAGGGCGATCGATGCGGACTATCACGCGGATTCTATGAAGGATGTAGGGAGTATTCTCGATAAGTATTCGGCTCCAAAGGGTAGTCTCAGGAAGGAAGATAATCCCTGAAATCAAAATATGTTATCTTAATTACCGGAAACTTTTCAATAAATCCGGGCATATTTAAATAAAACAACATTCTGGAAAATTCCTGGATTCCTGCTTTCGCAGGAATGACAACATCTTACTGGCAATGTCATTCCGGCGTAGGCCGGAATCCAGTTATATTTGCCCGGACTTATTGAGAAGCTACGTTTTTTCCATTTAATATTGAATATCGAACAGGAAATTTCGAACAGTCAAAGTATATGACAGGCAAAAGTCCTTATAATCCCTTCGATATTCAGCGATTCACCGTTCCACAATTCTGCCGTTTACCTGTAAATGACTTTCACTCGAGATAGAAATCTACCTGCTTTCATAGGGAATAGCTTAAAATAATATTGATAAAAGTTGATGATACCCGCTATGGCCCGTAGGGAGAAGGTGGTAATACACCATCAGTATAATCTTTTTTTAGCCATCCTAAGAAGAACTTGGTGACGGTCTGGGTCTCCGAGCCTAAGACCAGGGTACTCGCGGTAATCTCCGCTTCGACCCAGGAGGCCGAGTCCTTGGGGTAGATCAGGTAGAACTCCGCGACCCCGTTCTCGTCCGTGGTGACCGTGCCCGGCAGGACCCCGGCCGCAGAGCTGGAGGGGGTCAGTTGGTTGTCGCCGTTCGTATCCTCCCCCGCATCAAGGGTCAGGTTCCTGTTCACGTCCTCGTTGGCAAACTCGCCGGTGTGGAGCTGTTGATCGGTCCCCGTGGCATACTGGGAGGGCCAGAGTTTCAGGGTAATATTGGTGTTTTTCATGGGGTTCCCGTTGGAATCGGCCACGATCGCGGACATAGCCAGTTGATAATTGACGTCATTGTTGACAGATGAAACCGTTGTGGCCTTTCCGACCACCAGGGACCCGGCTGTCCCGCCGATAATGATATTCAGTTGATCAGTAATGGCCGTGCCCACAACTGTGGCCTTCACGGTAACACCGGCCGCGTCCGAGCTCAAGGAACCGGAAGTAAATGTGGTGGTGGCCACGCCAGAATCATTCGTATAGACCACGGCCGGGGAGATGGTTTCCCCGCCCCCCGTGGCGTTTTCAATGTTAAAGAGGACCGGGGCCTTGCCCACGACCTGATCGCTGGCGTTCTTAACGGTGGCGGCCAGGGTGAGTGTATTCGTTACCCCCCCGGAGCTCGGCGCAATGATGTTGGCATTGGCCTGGAGAGCGACCTGAGAGGCTTCACTGGATGGGGCTGAGATGGCGACCTTGGTGATATCCGAGGTGGATGTGTTATCCGGATCGGAGACCTGCACCGTGGCCACGCCCGCCGTGATCGACTTGAGCACGGCCGATGCCGTACCCCCGGAAACCGTTTGGGTGATAGCGCTGCCGGTTGCAACCGGATTGGTCCCGGTCAAGGTGCCGAAGGAGGTGGAAAACAGGACACTCGTCTGGGCCGGGGCATTGACGGTAATCGTGAGATCCGTATTCGTAGCGAGGCTGTAAGGGTCATCCGTGGGGGAGGTAATCTTGAAGGATTCTTCCGCTACAGCCACCGTGAAGGTCTGACTCGCGGTCGCGCCCAAGGACTCCACATTTACAATCGCACTACCGCTCGAGGTACCGGTCACCTCCACCTCCAACTGGCCGTTAACATCGGTGGTGCCTGTGAATGTGGTCACACCGGAGTCAAAGGTGACCGCGCCAGTGGAGCTCGAATCCAGGTTCACGGAGACGGAGGCATCGTATATTGGTACGAGGCCGGCATCCTGGACCGTGATGGTTAGGGTGGTCGTGCTGGCATCGGGATCATCCGGATTCACCTCCAGATTCGTTGTCCCCGAGGAGAGGGATACCGTGGTGCCTGTAATCTGTATGGGTATCTGTTTGGAGCTAAGGCTCGTGACCGTGGCCGTAATCGTGGCCACCTGATTTTTCTTCTCCACGGTGCCGGAGGAAAAGGAAATACTCGCCTTTCCGGTCGTATCCGTCGTGGCCGTCGATGAACTGAGGACCCCGCCCGTTGCGCTAAAGGTCACGGATGTTTCCTTCACAGGGACCTTATTCGCATCCAGAACGGCCGCCGTAATGGTGGAACTGTCTGAATCATCGGATTTAACGGAGACCTTGGATAGAGATAATGCGAGGGTAGCCGGCACACCTAAGAACTCAACGGTCGTATTTCCCGAGACCCCGCCCGCCGTCGCCGTAATAGTCACCACTCCGGATATGGTCGAACTGGTCAGGGTGAAAGATGCCTGGCCGTTGAGGGTGGTAGCGCTTGCAGCGACAGGTGTGCCCCCGGTGGTCGTAAAATCCACTTTTGTCCCATCCTGGACAAAACCTCCTCCGGTGATCGTGACCTGGGCGGTAATAGTGGTCTGGGATTGACCGTCCGCCTGAAGGGTGCTGTTGCCGGCCGACACCGTAACGGATGCCACGTTCTTCTGGTCCGCCTGGATGTCTGCTACACTCCCGGAGACAGGGGTGACACTGCTCTGGCTCAATATCCCCGTGGTTGAATTGTATATCATCACATCCAGGGATCCGCTGGATGGGATATGCACCCCATCGATATGGATCACGCCGTCCGAGGGTACTTCGTATACCTGATCCCCCAGGAAGACCAGGGAGCCGGCCTCCGCATTGCCTTTGATCGAGGTAATCTTCACGGTTTCGAAAAAGATGCCGTAAACACCGCCCTTTGTGATGCTCAAGCTTGTACCGTCGGCAGGGGTGCCATCCACCGTTGTCCCGGTATTTACCCAGAGATGGGTGTCCGGATCAAAGCGTAAGATCCGTGTACCCGAGGCCAGCGAATCAGGATTTGGAAGGGTCAGGGTTGCCGCCGTTCCCATAGACAGCAAGGCGGGCTTGACACTTACGATG
>CAYTUL010000401.1:0-4624 GCA_964441135.1 uncultured Desulfobacteraceae bacterium
GGTATAGGTGATTCATAAAGGGCTTGCCCCGGGTGAACTTGAAATCCACGGGATAGATCTCCGACTCTGTCTCTATAAGCAGATCCAGTTTGCCGCTCAGCCCAAGACTTCTTGACTGGATCCATTTATTAAAGGTCCTTTTCCCATCCTTCAGGCCATATGCCTTTAGTTTGCGGCGTGATTCCAGTTTTTCCAATTCTTCGTGCAACACCTGGCCTTTTTCCATCTTATAGGTGGTCTTCCGATCCACGGGGAGAACGTATTGGTAGTAGACCACCCGGGGGCAGTAATAATACTGTTTCAGATCACTCACTCGAAGTTCCGGTTCTGACACTTTGATCCCCTGGATAAGGCTTTTCACCGCTGATCACATAAAGAACCGTCCCTATAGCTTCCTCAGTTATTCTTCTTCATAGTGAATGTATTCCCTGTATTCTCTGAAATCCTTTTCACAAACCGGCTGAATCAGGATCTTGCCGTTATTATCCTCAATTATATCCCTCAATTTGATTGCCATTTCCTCTCTCTTGTTCTTTGAGAGATATCCGACAAAACCACTGAACTGGGTCCTTTCCAGTCCATAATCCTTGCACGCCCTGGCAGCCCTATTCCTTATCTTGTCCTCCACAATATCGTAAAAGACATAGACCAGCACTTCACCGGGACGTCCGACAAGATCCAGTGCATCGATCCCGGTCTTTATCATCTGGTCTTTTTTGACGATCTTTCCCATTTTTATTTTTTACCGCAGAGTTCGCGAAGAACTCAGAGGATATACAAAAATAAGTTCATATTAAAAAACAAAAGAATGACTTTTCATCTTAGCGCTCTCGGCGTGCTCCGCGGTGAAAGATTTGACCGCAAAGGGCGCAAAGACCGCAGGGGTTATTCTTCCAGTTGATTTACTAGTCGACGTATCCCGTGTTTGAGAAGCCTGACATTGAAATTTATGATCAACCCTAACCGACAATCAGCCAGTTTCAAGTAAGACAGCAACTGGGCTTGATGGATAGGCAGAAGCTTCTCGACTGCCTTTAACTCGACAATCACGCTATCTTCCACGAACAAATCAATGCGATACCCGCAATCCAGCATTACCCTTCGATATTGCACAGGCAATCCTTTTTGGGTTTCGACTTTTAAACCACGGTCTCTCAGTTCAAATGCCAAACAGGCTTCATAGGCTGATTCCAGAAGTCCTGGTCCAAGTTCCCGGTGAACAGCAATTGAGGCATCCACAATCATTTTTGCGATTTCATTCACATTTTTCATATTTGCGTCCTTTGCGTTCTCTGCGGTGAAAAATCACCATTTGAACGAAAAGGGCTTGTATTCTTTTTCACCCCTGAGAAACCCGGCCAGGTTCCTCGCCTGGATCTGAATCACGGACCTGATCTGGTATTTCTTTCCCTGATAGGTCTCTCTGGATTCCAGCCTTTGAAGTATCTTCTGGCTGACGGCCTTCCGCGTATCGGCACTCAGGAGCCCGCCCTCCATATTGATGCTTTCGCCGAGATTCACATGCGAAATTATCGTCCTGTCCACGACGGGCTGCCGGAATTCCTCTACCAGGTCCAGGACCAGAGAGGGTTTTCCCGGCCTGTCCACGTGCAGAAATCCTGCAAAGGGCTCAAGGCCAGCCGTGACCACGGCTCCCCATACCTGGCTGTAGAGAATACCATACCCATAATTCAGCATGGAATTTACCTTATCACCTGCGCCCCTTGTCACCCTTCCGAAGAATTCGGTCTTCCCCCGGATGACCTCCTGAACTCCATCCCAGTAGACACTGCCTGACACGCCCTCGATACCCAGGAGCCCGCTTCGGGCCTCATTTATGTCCGCACCCTTTATCTCAGTAACCCTCTTTTCGTAATCCCTCAGAAGGCGGGCATTTTTATCGATTTTCTTGAACCTTTCATCATCGGTCTTTTTCAGGTATTTTCCAAAATAGTTGAGCAATTTCCTCTGGTTCTTGAGCTTGCCCGCGATAATGATCTTTGAAAACCTGATGCCCCGTTCGTCATTAAGGGCGCTGATCTGCTCTCTCCTTGCCTGTATGGTAGCGGATAGCATCGGGGAGGAGAGCTTGGCATAGGGGCTGCCCGTCCCCTGCATAAAATTGATCTGTATTCCTCGCTGGCAGAGCTCCATGATAAGGTCTGAAGACAGGGTAATCCCCCTGGAGGCGACGGTGACCTCGCTCAGGCGGAAGAAGGGAAATTCATAAAGAAGGTCCTTTCCCTTTTTCACGATGAGCCTGTCGCTCTTCTTGCTCATGAAGATGCCGAAACCTGAGAGGATAAGCTGGGCAGCATCCCCGGAACGGGCCAGTACAATCTCATCGCTGACACGGTATTCGTCGTCGAAATCCCGGTCCACGACAATGGGAATGACCTTGGGCTCTCCCGTGAATAGGTCATACTGGGCTGGAGGCAGCCTCTCCTCCTTTTCGGGATAAAGTGGGATGACTTCCGCGGACTCCTTCTCCTTTATTTGTTTCTTTGTCATAATACCCCTCCTCGATAGGTTTTTACCGCAAACCGGCGCCGACAATGACAGGCCGACATGGCCTGTCATTATCTGTCATCCCCTTCGGGCAGATTCCGTACCATTCTTTTGATTTCAGCCTTTGGATGTTTGAAATTCACCAGCAGCCCGATCCGGATGTCTGTTGCTTTCAGGTAATATCATTTATACTCATAAATTGTCCGCGTCTATCTGTGTCCGTCTGCGGTTAATACCCTGAACCAGCCCTGGCCGAAGGCCGTAGCCTTTCCCACATGCAGGAACTCCCCTAATCGCAGTAAAGGCATGAAAGGCGTCAAATCCCCTTTGAATTCCACGGTGCCCGTATAGCCCTTCAACAGGTGGTTCATGTTCCGGTGTTTGGAATACCTCTTTTCCTCCACCCAGCGTAGATCATTTCTTATTGTTCTCACCTCTTCAGCCATCTCGCCGAACTCCTTGAAATCCATGTCAAGGGTTTCATTGCAGTAAAAATAGGCAAGGGCATTGATCCGGTCCCTCAGCCGTTTCATCAGGGCCCCGAATCCCGGCCTGACCCATTGCCCCCTTTCCTTTAACAGCACGGGAGTGAGAAACTCGATCCGAAGGCCGTTTACGGTCCTGCCCTCATCCTCTGAAAACCGAGAAGGTCCCAGGGATGTTTCCGGCGGCCGCACCATCCTGCTTCCATGGTCATAGATCTCCTGCCATGAACCATCCTGCTTCATGGCATCCAGTCTCTTCAACCTGTATTTTCCCCGTCGAACCCCGATGCCCTGCCGGCCCAGCTCCTCGAAGGTTACGATAAAATAGGGCAGGAGGTCCTGCGCTCTGCCCACGGCAACAAGTTCAAAGGTCAAGATATCCCCGGCAGCATATACATCACCATTGTTCAAAGGAGGCTTGATCACAAAGGGCCTGGGAATGTCCCTGTTGAGCCGCAAACGCTCCGCGTCCGGGGGAACGACCGGGTGGAACACGGCGCTGTAAGGACAGGCACTCTGAAGGGAACAGGAAGCGCATGCCGCCCTGAGGTCATGACAAACCAGACGGCGGAACACAGTGCCGAATGCCCCCCGGAGTGTAATCCCCTTGTTAACCCTTGGAAGCTCAATCCTCTCCTCAGCCTCAAGACTCAGGCGATAAAGAGAAAAGCTGAATTCATTCATATGAAAATCTCCCTTCATCTTTATGAAGCTCCCCTTTTTTCCCCAAGCCTGATCTTAGAGCGGCTCTTGCCCTCTAAATCGTAAACTTCATCTCCCTTTCGTATCAGCGTAGTCTCCTTGAACTTGAATCTGCGGACGAGGTACCTGAAGATCGAAAACAGGGAAAGGGCTTCAAAGCCTTGGATCACATTCTCTCCCCGTCTTCGGCAAAACTGTGGGAAGATCAGGTCCTTTTCCATCCCGTCCACAACAAAGGAACGGGCCTTGAGGAAGTCCACACTCAAGAGTTCCATGCGGGTTCCGGTGTCGATTGACACAGCACGAATCCTCTTGGGAGCCACAAACCGCTTCTTGTACCGGTTCCACAGGTAATCCACAATGAACTCCCTGGGATCAATAATAAAGCCAGTCAGATACTTCTTGCCATTCCTGTGGACATCGATCTCCAGACTGCCATAATCTATCTTGTATTCCTCGTCGTGTCCCATAAACCGGTTCTTATCATACCAGGCCATGTTATAAAATTCGGCGACCGATATCTCGATCCGGCTTTTTTCTATGACTGCGTACATGTCTGCCTGTTTCCCATCTTAGAACATTCCCGGAGGTTCGCCCTTCAGAGCTCCAGCTATATACTCCCTTATATTTTCAAGGACCTCATCCACGGACTTCGGGCCAAAAGGAAAAGGGGCTTCCTCCTTTTCTCGATGATTAAATCCCTGGATCATATCGTCGATTCTTAAAAGTGTACTGCGATAATTGTGCCGGTCCCTGGATATTTTATGTATCAAGGTCCAGTCCGGAAGTGTTTCCTGTTCCCCCCTGGTATCTGAGACTTCCACAATCAACCCATTAATGCAATGGACATAAGCCTTGTGCCAATAAGGTTTTACATTTTCATCCTCTTTTTGATCTCTTTTGTAGCAATCCATGCAATACCATTCTTC
>CAYTUL010000402.1:0-4619 GCA_964441135.1 uncultured Desulfobacteraceae bacterium
CGGCCAACTATGCTGCATGGGGTCGGAGGAAATCGCGGACCTTATCGATATTCCCCCGAAATACCCCAAGGGGAATTATATCCTGCTCTTTGACCCCCTGGACGGCTCTTCAAACATCGATGTGAATGTGAGCATTGGAACCATATTCGGCATCTATAAAAAGAACAGCGATGAAACCGATATCAATTTCCTTCTCAATGAAGTCCTTCAGCCCGGCAAAAACCAGGTGGCGGCCGGTTATTTTATTTACGGGTCCAGTACGATCATGGTCTATACGACGGGGAGCGGGGTCCATGGTTTTACATTGTATCCAAGCGTAGGCGAATTTCTCCTCTCCCACGAAAACATCCGGATTCCCGAAAGGGGAAAGATATATAGCGTGAATGAGAGCAACTATCCATACTGGGATAACCGGACGAGGTCTCTCATTGACCATTTCAAAACCAAGGATAAAGAGACCGGATGGTCATACACGGCCAGATACGTGGGGAGTCTGGTCGCCGATTTCCACAGGAATCTACTGAAGGGTGGAATATTCATGTATCCCGCCGATCTGAAGGACCCCAAAAAGCCTACCGGAAAGTTAAGGCTTATGGTTGAGGCGAATCCCCTTGCCATGGTTGTGCAGCAGGCCGGAGGCTATGCGAGTAACGGTCATGGGCCTATACTTGAAATGAGCCCGGAGGCGTTGCACCAGAGGGTTCCCCTGTACATCGGAAGCAAGAAGGATGTTGAAATGGCGGAGGATTTTATAAGCGGCAAAAGGGAATAGAGGACACGGAATGGAATTTCCTTTCCGGGAGTTCTATACAGGTCAATCTGTTGCCGAACACCGCTCCGGTATCGAGACCTATCTTGTTGTCTGTCACCAGGGGAACGGAGAAGGGGGTGTGACCGAATATAATCGGCTTTCCAAAATCGTAATCCGAATACAGAAAAGGCTCCCTGATCCATAGAAGGTCTCGTAGGGACTGTTTCGCAATCTCTACACCGGGTCGAAAACCCGCGTGAACGACATAGTAATCATCGAGCTCAATATAGAGTTGAAGGGATTTCAAGAAGGAGATATGCTCCCGCGGTACGGTGACCTTTCCATTAACCCTGTAACTCTTAAGGGTCGCTCCTCCGCCGTTAAAAAGATAGGTGTTGATATCTCCACCATAGAGATAATCTAAAAAAAGATCTTCATGGTTTCCCATCAGACACCTCACGTTGGGTGACAGGCTGGACAGCCGGATTAGATAATCGATGACACCGCTGGAATTTTCTCCCCGATCAATGTAATCGCCCAAAAAAATCAATTCGTCCCTTTCAGGACGCCATTCGATCTCATTGATCAGGCTATCCAGTGCGTGAAGACATCCATGCACATCCCCGATAATAAATAATCTTTCCTTTTTCATCGTATATTAAAAATCCATCGAACCCGTTCTCTTGAATCAAGCCGGGTGAGGCCTGCCTCCCGGGCCGCTTTCATGGCTTCCCTGAATTCATCTGAAGTCAGACGCCGATGGATCAATTCGTCTCCTGTGGCCTTGCCGCATGGCCTGTATTGATCCATGACGTTTACATAACTGTTTTTGGATATCTCACGCGCAATAAAACCCATTATCTCTCTTGTGCCGGCCACATTGTCGGGCATTACCAGATGCCTGATTATCAGCCCTTTCAGGGCTATACCGCGATCGTCCGTCACCAGATCGCCCATTTGCCTGTGCATCTCCTTTATTGCGGCCGTGGCCTTTTGCCTGTAATCCTCGGTCCGGCAGTATCTCACGGCCCACTGATTTTCCCAGAATTTGAAATCGGGCATATAAATATCAAAGATCCCATCGAGGATTGAAAGGGTCTTCACGCTGTCATAACCACCGGTGTTGTAAACAAGCGGTATTCTCAGGCCGTGCTCCACTGCAATAACCAGAGATTCCAGCAACTGGGGCACGACATGGGTGGGAGTAACAAAATTGATATTATGGCAACCCCTGTCCGCTAATTGAAGCATCATGGCGGCTATCTGTTCCGGTTCTACTTCCGAACCTTCCATCAGGTGGCTTATTTCATAGTTCTGACAGAAATCGCACAACAGATTGCAGGAGCTGATGAAGATGGTACCCGATCCGTTGATCCCCACAAGGGGCGACTCCTCGCCAAAGTGTGCGCTAAAACTGGCAACCCTTGCCAGCCTTCCGGTTTTACAGTATCCGGTCTCCCCGGTCATGCGGTTCACACCGCATTTCCTTGGACAGAGGCTGCAGGATTCTAACAGTTTCAGGGCTATTTTGACCCTTTCCGAAAGGGTTCCTTTTTTGTGCAACTCCAGATAGGAAGGCTCCATGACTCAAGTTCCCCGGAAAATAGGATCCCCCTGACGGGCCATGGATCCTGTCAGGGGGATGCCTGTTTTCGACCGGCGAAAGGAAGAGTTCCAGATTTAATCCCGGCCCTGCCCGAAAATCCGGAGCAGCATCAGGAACAGGTTGATGAAATCCAGATACAGGGATAAAGCGCCCAGTATGGCCCCCTTCCTGATTACGGCCCCGTCAAGCCCGTCCGGTTGAGTTTGTGCCATGTTTTTCAGCTTCTGGGTATCATAGGCCGTTAGCCCCACGAAAACGATTACCCCGATGTAGCTTACGACTATACTCACCGCACTGCTTCGAATGAACATATTCACGAGCGTCGCGATGATGATGCCGAACAGGCCCATCATCAGAAATCCACCCCATGATGTAAGGTTTTTCTTTGTCGTCCATCCGTAAACACTGCAGGCTAAAAACGTCGCAGCGCAGATAAAAAACGTGCTCACTATGGACGCTCGTGTGTAATACAGAAAGATAAAGGAGAGAGTCACTCCATTAAGCCCGGAATAGATCACAAAAAGTGCGGTGGCTGTTCCCGCGCTCATCCGGTTTACCATGCCACTAATAGAAAACACGAGCGCGAGTTCAGCTATGATAAGCCCGAAGAACAAAAGTCTGTTGCCGTAAATCAGGCGTATAATATTGTCATTACTCGACACATATAAGGCTATAAGACCGGTAAGTCCTAACCCAATGAACATCCAGTTGTAAACGCTCCGGACAAATTCGTTTACACGGATTTCCGTTCTCTGCTTTAATAATGAAACCGGCTCCATTCTATCATCCTCCCTATTGAAGCATTCATCATCTTTTATATATCGGTTCTTGAACCTGACCCTGTTCAATCACACTACAATATTATAATATTTTTAATTAATATTTCAACTTCTTATTATCCAGTTAGGCTTTTGTATTCAGATCCTCAAGGACCTCGATTCTCTCGATCAGCGGGGGGTGAGAGTAATGAAACCGGACGTACAAGGGGTGCGGCCTCAGGTTGGACAAATTATCCAACGCCATCTTCTTCAAGGCGTCCACGAAATGCCTGCCCGTCCCGAGAGTTCTATGGGCGTGGCGATCCGCCTCCCTTTCGAATCTGCGTGAGAGGGCCATGCCGAGGGGAGACAGGAAAAATCCGACCGGCTCCCATATTACGGCTATCAGGAACAGTCCCGCATAAGCCGACATTATTGGAAACCCGAAACTTTCATACATCCTACTCCATAGGATCATTTTTGAGGCCAGGAAGAAGAGTATCAGGGAGACAATCCCCATGATGATAAGCTGCTTCTTGATATGCCCCTTTTTCAGATGACCCATCTCATGGGCGAGTACAGCCAGGATCTCCTCATCATCGTGTGATTTCAGGAGCGTATCATACAGTACGATCCTCTTTATCCTCCCGAGCCCTGTGAAATAGGCATTGGTATGCCGGCTTCTCCGGGCCGCATCCATCTGAAAAATGCCTTCGACGTCAAGCCCTTCCCGGTCCGAAAGACTCTTTATTTTTTCGCCCAATTCCTCATTCTCAATAGGCGTAAACTTATTAAAAATAGGTGCAATTACAGTCGGATAGAGAATAGACATCAAAATTTGAAACGCAATAAAAATAATCCATGCCCAGATCCACCATGTCCTACCCGCGTAATGAACCATGAGCAGGAGCAGAGTTAGCAGCACAGCCCCTAAAATCGCGGTTATGACTATGGTTTTTATCAGGTCGGAAATCCAGGTCCGGATTGTCCGGGTGTTAAATCCGTATCTCTCTTCAATACGGAAGATTTGATAATAGTCAAAGGGCAGATCGATCAACAGGGCAATGATACCGGGAACGGCGAAAAAAATCATCCCCGCGAGAAAAAGATTGTATTTGGATATTGCTCCGGCGAGCCATGGCATGAACCCGGAAAGGATAACATACAAAAAGACCGCCTTGCTTATAACTGTTTGCAACACGGTTAATCGGATCTTGTCAATGGTATAGGCGTTCATCTCCGCGAGTTTATTCCCGTCAATCATACCTTCAAAGCCCATGGGTACGATCTTGCCCTTTTTCTTCAGATGGATCTCGTTAAGCAGATCCAATAGGATCTCAGATATGGAACTTAACAGGTAGATAATGATATAAGCCGTTAAAAAGTTATTGATATTTATCATGTTCTCATCCTATCATATCGGAATAATATATCAAGTCATGGCTGCTCCCCTGATCCACCATCAAGATGTCATCTGCGGCGTTGCCTTCGATCGCTCCTCCTT
>CAYTUL010000403.1:0-4618 GCA_964441135.1 uncultured Desulfobacteraceae bacterium
GTCTTAGGAGAGGATTCAATCGATGTCTTTAACCCGGGAATCCGGTCATCAAGGTCCCGGAACCCCCCCTTCCTGTTGATATATTCATAGGCGGTGACGGCCTTGCTTAACAACAACCTCTTTTCCCATTCGAGGCCGAGATGATATATAAGGTCCTTTGCCTCATTATTCTGTGGAAGTCTCTTGAATTTTTCAAGGGCCTGATCCAGAAGTCCCTGGCTCTGAAAACCGAGACCCACCAGGCGGATCGATTCATTTGATTCTCCTGCAAATCTTCCCGCCATAAAGAGACTTTTAAGCAGAAGAAACAGATAGACGGCTATGAGACACGCTGCGATATAAAAGGGATTAAACCATATTCCCATTATGGAAAACAACAGGATTCCCGCGATGAGAATTCCGAGTACGGAACCCGAGGTTCCGATGAGCCTGTAAATATGACCTTTTTCGGGAAAAAAGAACGACGCGGATATTCCCAAAAGCAATAGAATAAAGGTCTCGATGTAAACCATATAAAAAGGGCGGTCGATAGCACTGTAATGGATGATGGCGTCAAGCATCCGGGCGTTTTCAGGGGATCCTCCGATAGGGGTATGCATAGATGAATCGAATCCCCTGCTTTGAAACCCGATAAGGACTATTTTGTCCCTAAAATCCGCATGGGGTGTATTATTGCTTATGATATCCGCGAAGGAGAATCTCGGAAATCTCTTCCTGCCGTCCTCGGGACGGATAATCATTTTCCCTCCGGTTAAGGGTATCGGGCGGCCCTTTAAAAGGATTCGATTTCCTTCAGCGATTACCTCTTTTGGTTGCTGAGCATAGTAGGCGATAGCCAACCGTAAGGGAAAGGAAGGCAGGAGTTTCCCTTTATAACCGAGGAAAACAGGCCGGGATTTGAAGGAAACGGTTTCACCGGAAAAGGAATACTCGAATCCCAGCCCCGCTGCGCTTTGAGTGAGTTCCTTGAAGGGAGAGGTTAAGCGGGTTACCGAAATTTGTTTTATCAGAGAGGGCGAAGCGTGGGAGGAATCCAGGAAATTCTTAGAGAGAAACGAATCGTCTCCATTTAAGATACCGGTTTGACCGGGTCCCCGAACCGCTGAAAGGGTTAATATAATATTCCCGCCCTGTTTGACGCTTTCTACAAGGCTTCTGTCATTATCTAATCTTTTTTCGATCTGATCCAGATTTTCGAGGACCCATTGGACGAGTGCGATTTTACCATTCGCCCGGGCATAGGCATCATATTTTGTGCGAAAGGCCTTTATTTCCCGCAGGGCTTGATTATTTCCCCTTTCATGAAAAGGGATATTTAGACCGATAAGTCTTGCACCTTTCCGGTTAAGGAGGAGGATCATGTCGGCGATCAGGTGCCTCGGCCAGGGCCATGCCCCGATTTTGGACAGACTCTTATCATCAATATCTACAAGAATGATTCGATCCTCTTTTTGATCATCAGGAAGGGAAAAGAAAGACCCCAGCTCATAAAACCCGTTTTCTAACTTTTGGAAAAAGTTCGGGGCCGCAAAGGAAAATACTGCACATATCAGGGCGATGACGGCGCCCGTTACCGTATCAAACTTTAGGCTTTTAGGAGTCATCAATTTGATGGTCTATCTCAATTACTCTCGCAGGGTATGATTTAATGAACAAAAATTGTGAAAAGATGTATCAAAACAACAACTTAATGTCAAAAGAAAAACACTATTTCCTCATACCCCGCACACTATGGGAAACCGTTTATTATGTATAAAAAATCCGGTCTCCCGGTTATAAAAGATTCCGCCGTGCCCGGTACATAGAAAGACCGGCTATAGTATCATGTGGTTATGGTATATTGCTCCATGTGATAGTCTTTTTGAGAAATAATGATGATACGCCTCCTTATCCTTTTTTCCAGCTCGATGATGGACTGCTGCTCCTCCTCTTTGAGGACATTTCCGATTTCCGGATTCACCTGGACATAGATATTGCTGTTCTCATCCAAAAGCGGCGGGGGTTCTCTTTCCAGGTCCCGGAATATCTCATAACAGATGGTTTTTTTAGATTTGATGGTTCCTCTGCCCTCGCAATAGAAACATGTCTCGGTCAGTAACCTGCAGAGATTTTCCCTCGTCCTTTTCCGGGTCATTTCGATCAGGCCGAGTTCGGACATTCTCAAAATGTGTGTTTTGGCCTTATCTTTGCTTAAGGCCTCCTTAAGGGACATGAATACCCTTTCCCGGTTATCCAGCTTTTCCATATCTATGAAATCAATCACGATCAGGCCGCCAATGTTTCTCAGCCGTAATTGGTAGGCTATCTCTTTCACCGCTTCAAGGTTTGTTTTTAAGATAGTCTCCTCCAGATTTCTCTTGCCCACATAACTTCCCGTATTGACGTCGATGGCTGTCAGGGCCTCGGTCAATTCAATCACGATGTAGCCGCCTGACTTGAGCCATATCTTGTTCTCCAGGGCCCTGGAGATCTCCAGTTCAATGCCGTAGGTGTCAAAAATGGGATCATTCCCGTCATAGAGTTCCACAGAGTATTTTAAAGCCGGAGCAAAATTATCGATAAATTCCATAATCCGCTTGTATTCTTCGCTTGAATCGATCACAAGCCTATCCACCTCACGGGTAAAGAGGTCACGAACCGCCCGCAGAGATACGGTTAAGTCCATGTACAACAGTCCCGGGTTCGTGGATTTTGACATTTTCTCCTGGATGCTTGCCCATAGCTGCCGCATGAAGTCCATCTCGGATTTCAATTTATTCCTGTCCGTGCCCTCGCTTACGGTCCTCACAATAAAGCCGGATTGGTCCGGTCTTAGGTCCATAATAATGTTTTTCAGTCTCTCCCTTTCCTCCTGATCTTCAATTCGCCGGGATATGCCTATATGATTCACGGTGGGTAAAAGAACAAGGTGTCTTCCGGGCAAGGAAATATAGGAAGTAAGCCGGGCTCCTTTTGTTCCCATGGGCTCCTTGGAAACCTGGACCATGATATCCTGGCCTTCCTGCAGGAGATCTTCAATATGGAATGATATCTCCGAGAGGCTGTCCTGCCTGGTCCCAATAGAGTCTGGCGCCAGGCCGTCAGTCTCGCTATCCGTATTTTCCTGGAGCATCATACGCTCAAAATCCAGATTATCCTTATGAACGTCCGAAACATAGAGAAAGGCGGACCTGTCCTGACCGATATCCACAAAGGCCGCCTGCATCCCGGGAAGGACCCTTACGATCCTGCCTCGATAGATATTTCCGATGAGTTCCTGACCGGTCTTCCTCTCGATGTAGAGCTCAACGACAATCCCGTTCTCAACAAGAGCCACCCTGGTTTCATGAGGTCTTGTATTGATAATTAATTCGTTCGCCATTCTTCTTTCACCCTAACTAAAAACCTGTTTTATCTTCAATATTTTTATACCCTTCAGATCATGATCCGGGAGTTGAAATATCTCCTTTATAATAGAAAGGGGCCTGATTTCAGGACCGGGAACATGCCTGACAACCAAATTCAGGGTGTCCGGCGCGTCATAATCCAGGGATTTGACAAGCGATCTCGCGTTTACTTCCTGTGTTCCTTTTTTGTTGCTTTTAAGGATCGGAAAAAAATCGGAATCCAGGAAATGAGCCATTTTGGACGGATCAATCCTGAGG
Source organism: uncultured Desulfobacteraceae bacterium (assembly GCA_964441135.1). Lineage (GTDB taxonomy): Bacteria > Desulfobacterota > DSM-4660 > Desulfatiglandales > HGW-15 > CAYTUL01. Next base: position 3,645 of record CAYTUL010000403.1, read on the forward strand.
CCGTTCATGGTAATTCGAAAATGGCTCTCCAAAGGGCGCAGCCTGTGACGTTCAAGGGAGATATCTTGCATATGGGTGATCTTGATCCCGGCGGGCAGTTGTCTGTTTATCTCTTCCATTAATAGGGATATCCCCGGTTCCCCGTAAAGCTGCAGGTCAGCGGTCTCTTGCAGGCTTTCCGTTCCAACCGGGAGGGCGGAGGCAAAGGATACCTTAGGCATAGGATGAAAACCACCGGAAAAAACAATCTTCAGGCCGGCCCTTCTGATGGCTCTCGTAAAGACCTTTGAGAACTCCAGATGGCTCAGATACCTGGCGGGTCCGGTTTTTGAAAAGGTTACCCGTACCTTTTTTATACCGCCTTCTGAGGGACCGGAAGGGAGTTTTTCTTTTTTAGAAGGTGGTGACCAATCCCTGCAAAGTTTTGGATCAATCATCGCGTGATCGCAGACCCCGCATTCGAGGCATACTTCACGGCAATCCGGGGTTTTCTTTCCCTCGAAGGCCCTTTCCCATTCCATCTTGTGGAATTCCTTTGCAACTCCTGAATGAATATGATCCCATGGAAGGATCTCATCCAGGGATCTTGTTCTATGGAGATAGAATCCGGGATTCACGCCCGTTCTTTCAAAGGCCTCCTGCCAGATTTTCATTTGAAAGTTTTCTCCCCAGGCGTCGAATCGTGCCCCCATCTTCCAGGCCTCGATTAAGGGTTCGGTCAATCGCCTGTCGCCCCGTGAGAAGACGCCCTCCAGCCAGCTCTGATCCGGCCGGTTCCATTTTACCCGGATGGACCGGCGGCCTTTTAATTCATCACGGATGATTCCTATACGCCTCCGGCTTTCCTCGAGACGGATTTGCGGGGCCCACATAAAAGGGGTGTGGGCCTTGGGAACGAAGGTGGAAACACTAATATTCAGGACCACCCCTTTTCTCCTCCTGCCCGTGGCGGTCCCCGCTACCTGTTTTGCGAG
>CAYTUL010000404.1:0-4614 GCA_964441135.1 uncultured Desulfobacteraceae bacterium
CTCTATGGTGGGGTGCCGCTTCCTGTTTCTGTATTGATCCACGGCCCCGCTCGGAATGGAAAGGGCCCCCAAGGTCACACCCTGATAGATTCGTACACGGTCGCCGATCGTTGTCGTTTCTCCGACTACAACACCGGTGCCGTGATCAATAAAAAAACTTTCGCCTATCTTCGCGCCCGGATGGATATCGATGCCGGTAAGGCTATGGGCGTATTCGGTCATCATACGTGGAAGAAGGGGCACATTCAGTTCATGGAGCCTGCGGGCAAGGCGATAAACGGTTATGGCAAAAAGTCCCGGATAACTGACTATGATTTCATCGTAGCTTTTCGCCGCCGGGTCTCCTTCCATGGCCGCCCTGACGTCTTTACCCAACAAAAACCTTAATTCAGGTAATGTCCTTATGAACCCGAGAGCCGATTCATGACCTCGTTCGATACATTGAGAGCAGGGATGGTCGAAGCGGAGACATTCATGCCGGATGGCAAGGATAATCTGTTCCGAAAGGTCCTCAAAGAGAGTCGATGCTTCCCGGCCCAGGTGATATTCCAGGTTGGCGGAATCCAGCCGGGTCTGATCCAAATACCCGGGAAAGATAATTCGCCTTGCCTGGTGAACAATCCGGACAATGGATTCCCTTGAGGGAAAGGTGGTGGAATCCGTGTTGTCGAAGCAGTCGTCACTGTTACAGGAGATTAAAAGCTCCTTTACTACAGAGGGTATGGTCTTATAAAAATCTGAAAAAGTAACGGGATCGCTGTCGCATTTACCGGTTTTTGGGGCTTCATTTCCCATCAGTTTTTATCCTCTTTTCCAATCAAAAAAATGCCGTAGGTGGCCCATAAATTCGGCAGAAAATGAACGATCCTGCCATGCCTGTCCTGACTGTTCGTGTTTATGGCCACCTCTTTAAAGATCTTAAATCCTACTTTTTTTGAAAATTTCCTGAAATCCTTCAGGGTTATTACCCGTATATTGGGTGTATCGTACCATTCATGGGGTAACTGCTTGGTGATCGGGGCATACCCTGTAAGCAGAAGCTGAAGACGTACCAGCCAGTGGCTGAAATTAGGAAAACTTAAGATCCCCCATCTCCCGATCCTTAGCAGTGATTGAATTAATTTATCCGGTTCATAGACCTGTTGAAGGGTCTGACTCAGGATAATGTAATCAAAAGAATCATCCCTGTAGTCCAAGACCTCTTCGTTGATATCCCCTTGCAGGACAGATAGCCCCTTTTCAATACATTGAGCTACTTTGGCCTCCGCGCGCTCGATACCTGTCCCGGCAACCTGCTTGTTCTCCTTGAGATAGGAGAGCAGAACGCCTTCGCCGCATCCCAGATCGAGGACCCTGGATCCGGGCTCAATCCAGGAGGCAATAATCTGCAGGTCAAAACGCATTCCGTCCTGGCTAATTCTTGCAATAGACATGTTCCAGAAAACCCCTTAACAGGAGTGTCAAGCGTTCGTTAGGCAGAAGAAATGCATCATGACCCCACTCCGCCTCTATCTCGCAGAAGCTGACATCCAGGCCGCTCTTTTTCATGGCCTGGACCATTCCCTTTGATTGATAGGTGGGGTAAAGCCAGTCCGAGGTAAAAGAGGCGACCAGAAATTTTGCCCTCGCCCGGGAAAAGGCCTGGACGGCCGAGTCCGATCCGTGCTGTTTCTCCAGGTCGTAATAATCAGCGGCCTTGGTGATATATAAGAAGGAATTGGCGTCAAAACGCTCCACAAATTTTTTACCCTGGTATCGAAGATAGCTCTCCACCTGGAAATCCGCATCAAAATAATAGGAGAAATCACTTTTGTCCTGCAACCTCCGTCCAAACTTGTGACGCAGGGACTCATCAGACAGATAGGTTATGTGCCCGATCATGCGTGCAACGGCCAGACCGAGATCCGGTTTTATCCCGGAATAGTAATCTCCTTTATTCCAATTCGGATCGGCCATAATGGCCTGCCGGGCCACTTCATTAAAGGCAATGGCTAATGCGGAGTGTTTCATGGTCGTTGCCAAAGGAATGGCTGAAATCACCATATCAGGGTATCTTACCGCCCATTCCAGCACCTGCATTCCTCCGATGGAGCCGCCGACCACTGAGAGGATCTTCTCAATCCCCAGGTGGTCCATAAGCATCTTTTGGGCCTTCACCATATCGCCGATGGTAACAACCGGGAAATTGATTCCATAGGGTTTCCCCGTTCCGGGGTTGATGGAGCCGGGGCCCGTCGTCCCCATGCAACTGCCTAAAATGTTCGAACAGACGACAAAGTATCTGTCGGTGTCTATTCCCTTTCCAGGTCCCACCATGATATCCCACCACCCCGGCTTGGAATCATTATTCCGGTAATATCCTGCCACATGGGAATCGCCGGACAGGGCATGGAGGATCAGGACAGCATTATTCCTTCTCCTGTTCAGCCGCCCATAGGTCTCATAGGCGATGGTTATCGGTCCCAGCTTTTCACCGCTTTCCAGAAGGAACTCGTTTGGGGGTTCGGCAAAGGTGAAAAGCTTCTTTTCTACGATTCCGACCGAAATCCCGGATTTGTCATGTTCAATATATTCACTCATAATGTAAGATTCTCCAGAGCCTGGCCAAGGTCTTCGCATATATCTTCCACCGCCTCGATCCCCACGGAAAGCCTGATCATATCCGGGGTTATGGCTAAACTCTCCCGGGTCGGCTCGTCAAAGGAGACATACTGGGAGGAGTAGGGATGAATCACCAGGCTCTTGCAGTCACCTAAGTTGGCTAAGTGATAGATTAAATTCAGACTATTTATAAACTTAAAACAGGCCGCCTGGTCTTCTAATCCGAATGTCAGCATTCCGCCGAACCCCTTGCCTTCAAACTGTTTGAGTGCGGTGCCATGGGAAGGATGCCCTTCCAAGCCGGGATAATTAAGCCAGGTGATCACTTTCCTCTTCCTGAGATAGCCGGCTACCTTGGAACAGTTTTCCATGTGCCGCTCCATGCGGAGCGCCAGCGTGTCCAGACCGATCATGGTCAGGAACGAGTGCAAAGGGGCCTGGGTCGTTCCGAAATTGATGTGATGCTCCCGCCACACCTTGTCTAAGAATGCAAGATCCCCCTTTCTGTCAATAAAGGGTTCAAAATCCGGGAACCGCTCCTTGTTCCAGGTGAACCGGCCACCGTCAATAACCGCTCCTCCTACGGCGCTCCCATGCCCGCTGAGGTATTTGGTAGTAGAATGAATTACCACATCTGCCCCTAACTCCAGCGGCCTGCAAAGATACGGGGTGGCGAGGGTATTATCCACAAGCAGCGGAATTCCATGGTTATGGGCAATTTTCGCTGCCTCGGCCAGATCCGGGATATCCATCTTGGGGTTTCCGATGGTTTCAAGGTAAATGAACCGGGTTTTCTCGTTGACGGCCTTTTCCATGGAATCCAGATCCGTGGATTCGATGAGCCTCGCCGTGATACCGTATTTTTTAAAAATATTATTAAAAAGGAGGAATGTGGACATGAAGAGTGAATTTCCCGTGATAAATTCATCACCGGCCCGGAGCAGGGCCATGCAGGCGTTTGCAACGGCCGCCATTCCTGAGGACATGACTACTGTGCCCCGGCCACCCTCAAGGGCGGTCAGCTTTTCTTCCAGGATTCGATTGGTGGGATTTGTCAGGCGCATATATATGTGGTCCGTGGTCTTGCCCGCAAATGTATCGCTCAGATTTTCAGCAGTGGGGTGAAGGTGGGACGCGGTTTGAAATATGGGTGGCAAAGTAGCACCGACCCAATCTTCGGGCGACTGGGCAGCATGTATGACCTGGGTCTGAAAACGGTATGAATTCCTATTCTTCATTTCATATCCCCCTGAAAAAGGTTAATGTATCATCTTAAAACGGATGCCATTCCCTCCTGGATCGGATTATCAGGAATGAACGAATTTTCCTCCTGAAGCGACCCGGGAGTTAATATCAGCCATTCGGATGGCAGAGGTTACATGAGTGATGTGAGGACCTCGCATGATCGGCATATCTTCATCTTCTCCTGCCAGTTCCTTTGTACCCTTCCCTCGCAAATCGTCCCGTTTATAAACCAGCACAGCTTTCCTGCCTTGAATTCCCAGGCCGGGCACTTTTTTTTACGATTCGGCGGACACCCCTTGATGATCCAGCAGGGCTTGTGAATATAGTCGCTACTCTTCATCCTGGAGATAAGAAAAAAGAGCTGTCGTTCAACATGGGGGGGTACGGATCGCCAACCCTGTTCATAACTGTGAATGGCTTTCACCGAAGTACCGAGTAATTCGGCCATCTGCTTCTGGGTCTTATTTATTTTTTTCCTGATGTCGGCGAACTCTTTTTTATGCACAGACCCTCCAGTGGCAATGAACTGAAAATACCTTTGATATATCTTTGCAATGATCAGGATCTAAAAGAGACAGCACGATATTTTCATTCTTTAAAATAAAGAGATTGTAATATATACCACATTGTGGTATGCTCTGTCAACAATTAATAAAACATATTTATCTCTTTTTTTATCAAAATATCCCAGCAATGTCCGATTAGGATATTGTAGCATGATAAACTTTTATCGAAAAAATGGTCTGTGGGGATCTCTTTTCAGAGACG
>CAYTUL010000405.1:0-4609 GCA_964441135.1 uncultured Desulfobacteraceae bacterium
ATCCATAAGGGGTTGCTGCCGGGGTCTGGTAGACCTCTATCATGGCGAGGTGCCGGCCACGATGGATGAGATGTTAAAATTACCCGGTGTGGGGAGAAAGACTGCGAATTGCGTGCTGGGTGCCGCCTTTGATATCCCGGGAGTCGTAGTGGACACCCATGTGAAGAGACTTGCCCTCAGGTTGAATCTGACCGGAAATCAGGATCCGGATAAGATCGAACTGGATGTCCAAGAACTGCTCCCAAGGGACCGTTGGCGTCGATTTTCCGACATCCTTATCTATCACGGAAGAGATGTCTGCAAGGCAAGAAACCCGGATCATGGCCGGTGCGCCGTTTTCAATCTATGCCCTTCCAATTCCATTTAATCCATCATGAAGCTCATATATCGAATTCCGCTACAAGGAAGGTATGATCCGAAGGCTTTTCGAGAATCCTCGGTCCTTCGTCTATCCAGGAATTCGTTGATTTCTCCGCCAGCGGGGGAGTAGCCAGGATGTAATCAATGCGCCATCCCATTTTTCGCTTATAGGCGTTCGGAATCCTGTAATCCCAGAAGGTATAGTGGCCCCCTTCCGTTTGATATTTCCGAAATATATCCACGAATCCCCATGCAAACAGTTTCTTCATTATGGCCTGTTCATCAGGATGAAAACCCACATCTCCCTGAAAACCCTCGGGATCATATACATCGATGGGGTCAAAGGCTACATTGAAATCGCCGGCCATAATCAGGTGGGATCCCGGGTCATATTCTCTCCGAAGAAAGGTCAGAAGGTCATTCATCCAGCGGAGTTTGTATCGAAACTTATCTGTTCCCGGTGCAAGTCCCTGGGGTACGTAGACATTTATAACCGTGAATTCCGACATCCTTAAACTGATAAAACGCGCCTGCGCGTCATCACCCTCATAGAGATTCTTACGAATTTCATCTGAAGCGAATTTGGAGATTACGGCAACCCCATTATAGGACTTTTGTCCCCGGAATAGAGCCTGATACCCGATGGCTTCAAAGGGTTCTGCGGGAAAATCTTTATCCTGAACCTTGGTTTCCTGGAGACAGAGGATATCCGGGTTCTCTTTTGCCAACCAGTCAATAATGATCCCCATTCTGGCGCGGATGGAGTTGGTATTAAAAGTTGCTATTTTCATTATCAGCAATAAAAAAGGCATCCAGCTGAATGACAACGAGATGCCCATACAATCATTTTTCAAATGATATTATAATTTTTTGACGTTTTTTGCAACGGGCCCCCTTTCTCCCTCTTCTACGTCGAAGCTCACATGCTCGCCTTCAGCAAGTGTTTTAAAGCCTGTCCCATCTATTGATGAGAAATGGACAAATATGTCCTGACCGGTTTCTTGTGAAATAAAACCATACCCCTTCTTGTCACTAAACCACTTTACTGTTCCTTCCGCCAAAGCATTGACCTCCTTGAAAAAAAGTTTCCATTTTGCTCAAAATCCTCAGGCCGCCACTCTGGCATTGGGATCAACCCATCCGAGTGAAACCGACCCGCGAAAAGAGCCGGGCCAAAAAAACCGTTATAGGATAGGACATAAAGTTGCCAAATGTCAAGTAAAAAGAAGGTATTATACAGTGATGAGGCAAATATTTCAAATAAGAGAGATGCCTTATCCTATTTTCATTGGCTTTTTTTCATTTGACCTTACTTCCCCGAACTGTGCTGGTGTCGGGAACCAGGAGATGAACGCCCGTCCTGTCTTCAGCGGCGAGCACCATTCCCATGGATTCCACCCCCATCAGTTTAATAGGCTCAAGGTTGGCGACAAGAACTACCTGTTTTTCAATAAGATCCTTTTTCGAGTAAAATCCGGATATGCCCGCCACGACGGTCCTTTCTTCTCCCATATCCACGGTAAGCTTGAGCAGCTTTTCCGAACCCGGTATCGCCTCGGCAGCTTTGATGGTCCCAATCCTTAAATCAAGCTTCTTGAAATCTTCAAATGAAACTGTTTTTTCTCCGCTCCCTTGATCCTTTAGACCCTCCGGGACCTTGATTTTTTCCCTATCTATTCTCGGAAATAGCCGGATAACTTTCGAAATGGATCTCTCCGGCACCAATTTCCCCCATTGTCGAATATCCTCCAATTTTAGATCCTTTCCAGATCGGGGAAGACCTAACAAACCCTGTATCTTCTCAGCGGTTCCCGGCATAAAAGGCCAGAGAAGCACCGAGATAATCTTTAGTGACTCGATAATAAAAAACATAACCGTAGAGAGCCGGTCCCTGTCGGACTTGGCTAATTCCCAGGGGGCATTGGAGACAATATACTTATTGACTTTACCTATAACCTCCCAGATGGCTATAAGGGCCCTGTGAAATCCAAGTTCATTCATGAATTCAGAGTAATGATCTAATAATTCGAGCATCTCATCTTTCAGCTTTTTATCAACCTCTTCCGGAGATGCAGGCCGGGGAAGATCTCCCTTGAAATATTTCGAAACCATTGTCAGACTTCTACTGATCAGGTTTCCCAAGTCATTTGCCAAATCAGAGTTAATCCTTGCCACAAGGGCACTTTCACTGAAACCCGAATCAAGTCCAAACACCATATCTCGCATTAAAAAATACCTGAAGGCATCAAGGCCATAGACATCCACCAGCTTGAGGGGCTTCACAACGTTCCCCAGGCTCTTTGACATCTTTCCGTCATCGCTGTTCCAGTATCCGGATACATTGAGATGCCGATAGGGTTCGATACCCGCCGACTTGAGCATGCAGGGCCAGTAAATTCCATGGGGTTTTAGGATGTCTTTGGCTATGAGGTGCTGAGCGGCGGGCCAGAACTTATTAAAAAGTTCCCCTTCAGGATAATTGAGCGCGGAGACGTAGTTGATTAGGGCGTCAAACCATACATAGGTCACGTAATCCTTGTCGAAGGGCAATGTGATTCCCCATTTGAGTCTCGATTTAGGCCGCGAAATACAGAGATCTTCCAGTGGGTCCTTTAAAAAAGAGAGGACCTCGTTCTTATATCTTTCCGGCCTTATAAAATCAGGGTACCGGTTTATATGGTCGATCAGCCATCCCTGATATTTACTCATCCGGAAAAAATAGTTTGATTCCTTGATTTCTTCAGGTTCTGTTTGATGATCAGGACACTTGCCATCAACCAGTTCACGTTCCGTATAAAAACGTTCGCATCCGAAACAGTAAAGTCCGGTATAATCGCTGAAGTATATGTCACCTTTATCATTTACCCTGTTTAGAATCAGTTTAACCGTCTCCTTATGAGCGGAATCTGTCGTGCGGACAAAGTAGTCGTTGCTGATATTCAATTTCGGCCACATTGCCCTGAAAAGGCCGCTCATTCTATCCACATATTCTCCTGGAGACTTCCCGGCCTTCTCGGCCGCGGCTACAATCTTGTCACCATGCTCGTCTGTACCCGTCAGGAAAAAAGTTTCAGCGCCGGAGAGTATATGGAACCTCTTCAGGACATCCGCGACAATCGTGGAATAGGCGTGTCCTATATGAGGTTCGGCATTCACGTAGTAAATCGGCGTTGTGATATAAAATTGTCCGGCCAATTGCGTTACTGGTTACTCCTTTCTTCATCATTATTTGAATCGTCATCATTAAGGATCTCGGCAAAAGGAATCTCCACCTCATCCTGGGAATCGAGTAGAATCGTCAGGGATCCCTTTAATACATTCTGACGAATAACTTTCCCTTCACCTTTTGTCGTGTTTACCCTTTTCCCGATCTTGGGTATTTTTTTTCTCGCATTATCATAGTATTCAACCTCATAAGTGAGACAACACATCAGTCTGCCGCACATCCCCGATATCTTGGACGGATTAAGGGAGAGGTTCTGTTTTTTGGCCATTTTTATAGAGACAGGTTCAAAATTAAACAGGAAAGATGAACAACACAATTGCCTCCCACAGGTTCCGAGTCCACCGACCATCTTGGCCTGGTGCCGGACTCCTATCTGTTTCATCTCTATCCTTGTGTGAAATTTCTGGACAAGATCTTTCACCAATTCACGGAAATCCACCCTCCCCTCCGCGGAAAAATAAATCATTACCTTGCTTCCGTCAAAGAGACGCTCGGTAGCCACAAGGCACATCGGTAAAGACCTCTCTTTTATCTTTTCGTAGCAAAAATCGTATATTTTTTTCTCCAGCGCGCAATTTTTTTCGTACTTCTCAATATCCTTTGTTGTCGCCAACCTGTAGACTTTTTTCAGTTGCCTTTCCTCGGTCTTATCTCCGGGGATCTTGGGCTCAACACATACGATACCCAGAGCCTGACCCTGCTCCGTGTTTACTACGACCTTATCGCCTTTTTTAAGAACAAAGTGTCCAGAGTCAAAATCATACACCTTGCCGTTATTCCTCAATCGTATGCCGACTATTTTACTCATAGGGTCTAAACTACCTTTCCTATTGATTTATTATGGAACTGAACTGACCAAGAATACCTATTTAGTGCTCATCCATAAACCATCGTTTATGGATTCGCGCTATTAGCAATCAGCATTCAGCTATCAGCAAAAGATTATGAAAACAAAGATTTATCTGACGGCTGACCGCTGACGGCTGAAAGCTCCATCCAGAAACAGATTGTTTCTGGATGGAC
>CAYTUL010000406.1:0-4596 GCA_964441135.1 uncultured Desulfobacteraceae bacterium
GGCTAACATCTGCTGCTCACCTCCGCTCAGCTTGCCGCCGGGGGTGTGCAGGCGGGCCTTCAAATTGGGAAATAACTGGAGCAGCCTTTCCAGAGACCACATCCTGTCCCGCCGTTTTTGGACAGCGATCTCCATATTTTCTTTCACGGTAAGCGAAGAAAAGATATACCTCCCCTGGGGGACAAGCCCAATACCAAGCCGTACGATCCGGTGAGATTCCTGGCGGGTAATGTCCTGGCCCCTGTAAATGATTTTACCGTAGCGTGGCGGGTTGAAACCCACGATGCTACGGATCAGTGTAGTCTTACCAACCCCGTTCCTGCCTAATATCGCTACCACAGAACCCTTTTCCACCCCCAGGCTGACGCCCTGAAGCACATAACTATCCTGGTAATAGGTATGGATGTCCTGGACTTTTAGAAGACTCACATCTCTTCTCCTAAATAGATTTTCTGAACCTGCCGGTTGCGCCTTATCTCTTCCGGCGATGCAAGGGTTAACACCCTGCCCAGATGGAGCACCATAACCTGTTCGGCCAGCCTGAAGGCCGTATCCATGTCGTGTTCAATGAAAAGGATCGTAATATCTCGTGAAAGGCGCTCGATCATGGATACCATGGTTGCCGTTTCCGCCGAGGATAATCCGCTTGTCGGCTCATCCAACAGGAGGAGCCTGGGATTCTGGGACAGGGCCATGATGATCTCTAACTGACGCTGGTCGCCATAGGAAAGGTTGCGAACCTCTGTATCGCGTTTGTCCCACATACTCCATGGTTCCAGCAATCTTCTGACCTGCGGGATGAGATGCCTGTCCGATGACAGGGGCCTGAGGAAGCTGAACTTGAGAGTATCCGATACCTGCAGGGATAGCAATACATTCTGCTGCACGGTAAGGTTAAAAAAGAGGTTGGTGATCTGGAATGTACGGGCCAATCCCATTGCCGTGCGCCTGTGGGGAGGCATTTTCGTGATATCCCTATCGAGAAACAGAATCCGGCCCGCTGTGGGTCTGGACATTCCGCTAATCAGGTTAAAGAGGGTGGTCTTCCCTGCCCCGTTGGGACCTATAATTGCCCGCCTTTCCCCCTCATTCAGGTGAAAATTGACATCGCTCAGGGCCAGGATGCCGCCGAATTCTTTTGTCCCGTTTTCCAATGTGAGTAATTTCAATGGATCCTGCTTTCTATATGTGTTTTTTTAACAGGTTGCCGATCCCTTTCGGAAAAAAAGCAACGACAATAATATATATGATGCCCACAATCATGGACCAGTGGGTCGTATGGGAACTGATGATGTTTTTTGCAAAGGTGATGACGGCGGCACCCAGGGCAGGCCCGAACAGGGTTCCCGGTCCCCCCAGGACCACCATGAGCAGCCCTTCAAAGGAGTAAAGTATATGAAGCTGTGAAGGACCCACAAACGTCGTATAGTAGGTAAGCAAAATACCGGCAAGTCCGGCGAAAACCGCGGCGATAATAAAGATGATATACTTATATAACCAGACATTATATCCCAGCAGCTTCATTCGTGTTTCACTTTCCCGGATTCCCAGGAGGGCATGTCCGAAGGGGGAATTCACAATGAGGTACATGATCCCAGCCGCAATGATAAAAAAGAAAAAAACGAAGTAATAGTAATTCAAAGTCGAAGACAGGTCCAGAGAAAGAAAAGGCAGAACGGGTCTGGAGACCTCCGGAATCCCGTACCCGCCTCCGGCGAAAAGGCGAAGCTGGAAGGGAATTCCCCATAGGGTCAGACTCAGGGCAAGCGTAAGCATTGGAAAATATATGCCTTTGCTGCGGAGAAGCAAGAGACCGAAAAAAGCGGCGAGTAGGGCAGCGAAAAAAACTCCGGCGGTCATCTCTAACAGAAAATGGCTTTCCTGGAATATTTTCACGTTCAGGATGGCGGCTACATATGCCGAGCTTCCCCAAAAAGCAGAATGGCCGAGTGAAAACATCCCCGTATACCCCAATAGAATATCCAGACTCATGGCGAAAATGGCATAGATCAGCATGAGGCTGAGCAGTCCCACGTAGTAGGAAGGGAGCATCCGGGGCAGGATAATTAAGATGAGGAAAATAACGGTCGCCCCGAGGAGTTTGAAACGATGATCTATTTTCACGATTCTCCAAAAAGCCCGGACGGCTTGATCACGAGGATTACGGCCATTGGAGCGAAGATGGTGAACATGGCGAAATCGGGGAAAAGGGACCTGCCGAAGCTGTTTATCAGGCCAATGAAAAGCGACCCGATCAAAGCCCCTTTCAGGCTGCCCGCGCCCCCGATCACAATAACCACGATCGCCATGAGCAACACCTCCACGTCAACTCCCGGATAGATCCCCAGAATGGGGCCGCCAAGGAAACCTGCGCATGCCGCCAATGCCGTCCCGAGACTGAATACAAGCATCCTTACCAGGGTGATGTTGATGCCGATCCCCCGTGCCATCTCTTCGTTATCGACCCCCGCCCTGATGATGGCGCCATACCTGGTTTTCCCCTGAAACCACCCGATAAACAGTCCGAGGATCGTCCCGATGATAATGACCATGAGCCGGTATCTCGGTAAAACGATAGGACCGAGACGGATGGAGCCTTCCAATAATGCCGGTTTTGGTATGAACTTGGGATAGCCTCCCCAGATCCATAGACATAAATCGGAAATAATAAGAATAATTCCGAAACAAAGGAGCATTTGGGATAACTCCTCTTTAGCGAAACGCTGTTTCAGAAGCCCCCGGTAGGTCAGTATTCCGAGGACCCAGATAGAAAACATGCTTGCAAGCAGCCCTATGAAAAAATTACCCGCGTAGAGAGCGAAGCTGAATCCGATGTAGCCCCCGAGCATATAATAGGAGCCGTGGGCCAGGTTGGCCACATTCATCAATCCCAATGTAATCGTGAGCCCTGTTGCCAGAAGGAACAGCAGCATGCCGAAGGTCACCCCGTTGAAGATCTGGATGATGATGAAATTCAATTTTGTACCTGTTTAACCATTTGTAAAAACCGGGGGCATAGCAATCTCTTTTCCGGGCCGAAAGCTTGATTAAAGAGGCGCAAGGCCCAGGGCCCAGGGCTTAAGGCAAATCTTTAAAAAGAATCTGGTTGTATTGTTTTTTCCCTTGCGCCCTGCGCCTTGTGCCATTAGCCCGACTTTATCATCCCCGAGACCCCACTGCAATGACCGTATTTCAAAGGACTAAAGTGTCACATCATAGATTCTCTACACAATATTGTGCGAATAATCTGGCCTGGGTGGCGATGTGATCCTTTGTCGCGTATTGATACACTTCTTCTCCCCTTGTCGCCCTGAGCTTCTCCAGTTCCGGCATGATGACCCCGTATACCTCGTCGGCAATATCCTCGGGCCTGCCTTCACGCATATACCTGGCACCGATATCCAGCAGGGCCTGCATCTTTTCGATCGACCGTATCATGACCTCCCCAGGCTTTTTACAGATGCCGTAATGGCCAAGATAAAGATATTCCGCGGGAAGATCCATAATCTTCCGGAGGGACTGAATGGCCTGTTTGTGATCCGAATTAGGGGGATTGAGGGCGTAGTGGGCATCGGCATCATGCAGATAATTCCCCACCAGGTCATTGATGAACAGGCCCCTGTTCTTTTCTTCAAACAGGACGATGCCGTCCGGCTGGTGTCCGGGCGCATAAAAGACCTTCAATCTCTCGCCGTCACCCAGGTCAAACACATCCCCATCATTCAGCGCCTGTATGCGGTCGGGCGGTACCGGTTCCATCTCGCCGATCCGAGCATGCATCTCCGGCGGGAGGGCCTTTTTCCTGACAGCTATCTCTATAGATGGGTCCAATAGCTGTTCCACTCCAAGGGGGTGGATATAGGCCTTTGCCCCGGGGTTCTCCCTTAAGAGCGGGGCCACATTGCCACTATGGTCGGGGTGTGAATGGGTAACGAAGATACGGGATATGTCGGTAACCGAGAAGCCGTGTGCCTCGATACCTGAACGAACCGCTTCAAACTGAGTCGGTAAGCCTGAATCAATTAGTGCGATCTCTTTCCCCTCAACAATATAGGCGGACATATAGTGATCAAAACCAAACATTTTCGTGTCCACTACATAGATATTTTCAAGATGATCAAGAAGATCCATGGTTCCTGCCTCCCTTTCCTATAAATCGCTCTGATTCACCCTCCGGCAAAATCCGCCCTTTGACAGGCTCACAGCCCTGTTTTTTATCCTCTATTCCGGAAGAGAACATCCCCGGGGACAATGAACCGGGACCCGACCAAACTCATCATTTGATCCGGGCTCTTTTCGCAGACCCCCGATAACTTAAGGAGAACTTCACCGGCCACGGTCTCCCCCCAGAACCAATCCTTGAGGGCCTTGCTTGACAGGCCTTCCTGTCCGGGTTGCGCCGTCACGCCCTCCACATAGAAGGCCTTTAGATCCTCCACAGCCAGTTTGAGGGTATAGGGAATATCCATGTCTTCGCGGGGATTCTCCGGTTCCTCACCCAGGATAAAGGAATAGATAAAGTCCCCCAGGGACTCGATAGGGAGCCCGCTGCCGCCCATGGTGGTCCGCTCCCTTTTCTTCAGGGCCATATCATAC
>CAYTUL010000407.1:0-4572 GCA_964441135.1 uncultured Desulfobacteraceae bacterium
ATAAGGCGAGGCCATGATCCTTTTCGAAAGGGGATATGAATTAGAGGCTAATGGCGCAGGGCGTAAGGCGCAGGGGGATAAACCCGAAACTTTTTCTTGAATTCAGAGTATACCTTATGCCTTGTGCCTTAAGCCTTGAGCCCAACTTATAGATATTCCCTTGAGAAGAGGATGATGGCCGAAACCTGGACCGACAATATCGAAACGACCCATGCAAACACTTTTGAACGTTACGAAACAATTAGGAGGAGAGAAACATGGCTGTTCAAAGATGGGAAACCAGGCAATTGGATGTCTGGGATAAAGCCAAGGAGATGAGGGCGAAATGGCAGAAATCCATCGATGACGCCGAGAAGGAGCACGTGCTGCTTGCCCAGGGGAATGTGGACTGGAATGTCGGTTTTCCCGCGCTACGCGTAATAGAAGATAATCCCGTCGGCGCAATGATGGCCTACAGGAGTTCTCAATTCAGCCGTGAGTGCCGGGCCGCGGGTGAGATCCTGGGATGGGGGCGGGAGATCTGCGGCTACCAGCTCAATTGCTGGGGGGCCATGTATCTCGGATACCAGATGGACGGTAGTAAATTCCCGATGCGGGACATGGTCATCCCCTTTCCGGACCCCTGTGATCAGCACACCAAGCGGGGTCAGGCGCCCATGGACTATTCCAATATTCCGCGCTGGCAGGCTGACTGGCCGCTCTATACGGGTCCAAGGGATCCGGAGCGGGACGCGGCCATGATAGAGAACAAGGTGGGCACCACCCTTGACATCATCGCCGATATCGAAAGGATTTACGGGCAGAAATTCGACGACGAAAAGTTTATTGAAAGCATGAATCTGAGCAGGCGCATAAGACCCTATGCCGAGGAAGTCTGCATCCTGATGCAGAACATTCCCGCGCCCCTCGGTCAGAAGGACCTGTATTCATTCTATACCCTCGGCGGGCTGACAAAGATGGATCCCGAGGAAACGGTGGAGTTATGGAGGATGCTCCGTGATGAGGTGAAGTGGCGGGCGGACAACAACATCGCGGCCGTGGGAACGGAGAGGTACCGCTGGATCGAGACCCATCCGCCGCCATGGCACTTCCTGCGTTATTACCGTTATATGGAGAAGTACGGTGCCGTCTGTATCGGTTCCCAGTACAGTCATATGATGGGCGGGGCCTTTGAAATCAAGGAAGACGGTTCCTGGGGCCCCCGGGTACCGCTCAATTCCTGGGGAGACAGGCCCATCAGGACAAGGGAGGACGCCATCCGGGCGATGTTAGGAGATGAAGCCAGGGGGCACAGGTTCAAGGACGATGAAGTGATTCGGCCCAATGCCATATGCGAATTCGCCAGGGCATACAGGGCGGACGGGGCCATCCTGCCCCTCTGGCGCGGCGGCGTCGGCTGCACGGTCTTTAGAAAGGAACAGGGCCTGCGGCTGAGCGAGATGGGAGTGCGGGTGCTGCACTATGAAGGCTCCCAGCCCGGCGACCGGACCGACCTGGATGAAAACCGCCTGCTTGACATGCTGGACGTCTGGATGGAAAGTCAGGGGTTACGTAAACTTGAGGATTGAATTGATGGAGGCGAATATGATAACCGCCGGCATTGACGTGGGTGTGGAGAGTATTAAAGTTGTTGTTCTCAAGGATGGGGAAAAAATCGCAACCGGGACGGCCCGTTCCGGCGGTGCCGGGCGGATGAAAGCGGTTGAGCAAATCTGGCAGGATATACTCCTGGCAGCCGGAATCCCTGCCACGGACGTAAAAAAAATTACTGCTACCGGTCAGGGGAAAGGGGATGTCTCCTTTGCCCACAACCGTGTAACCGAACCCCTGGCCGATGCCTTAGCAGGCCGGTTTCTTTATCCGAAGGCAAGGTCGGTTGTGGATGTAGGTGCCGACCAGGTCCGCGTCGTCAGCCTTGACGAAAAGGGGGCAATTACGGAAGTGGTATTGAACCAGAAGTGCGCTGCGGGCATCGGTACGTTTCTCAGGACGGTTGCAAGAAGACTGGGCTACACGCTCGATGAGATGAGCCGGATTGAAGGCGGTTCCGACTGCCCCCCAGAGGTCAACGATGCCTGCTGTGTTTTCGCCGGTCTTGACGCCGTCAACCTGCTCCATGACGGGGTATCCCGGCCGGATATCTCCCTGGCAGTACACCGGGCCATGGCCGTCAGGATCAACTCGGTGCTGAATGATAAGGTGAAACCCGCTAAGGACACCACGGTTCTCATAGGCGGGGTGGCCCGGAATCCCAACCTTATTTCCGCACTAACGGAAAGGTCCGGAATCCACTTCATGGTACCCGGCCAGCCGGAATTCGCGACCGCCCTGGGTGCGGCCCTGGATGCCGCTTCATGACAGATAAGATCTTAGTAACATTCAAAGGTGTATGTATGGGACAATTCAATTTTTAAAGTCAGGCATTCGGCCATGACCCTTTTCGAAAGGGGATATCGATCACTTTGAACGTCACCAAAATGTTAAGGAGATGAAGAGCATGACAAGGGAATATTGGAAATGGCCGGAATCACGATGGACATCAAGCGATGTTGACTGGCAGAAGGCGAACACCATCACCGCCGGGTTGGATATCGGTTCAATAAGCTCTCAGGCGGTCGTGCTCTGTGATGATAAACTCTATTGCTACGCAAACAATTACACGAGCGCGGAAATCCGCGACAACGCGAAAAACACCCTCGACCGGGCATTGGACGGTACCGGATTAAGGTTAGAGGATATCCAGTATATCGTGGGAACCGGTTTTGGAGGGGATAGGGTCCCCTTCGCTAAGGTTACGGCCAATGAAATAATCTGTCACGCCAAAGGGGCCCGTTTCATGTATGGCCCCGGCGTCAGGACGGTGGTTGATCTGGGCGGCCAGACTGGAAAAGCCGTCAAACTGTACGAGTGGGAAAGGATCCGGGATTTCACCGTCAATGACAAATGCGCTGTCAACATGGGCTACGGCATTGAAATACTGGCCGATCTCCTTCAGGTTCCCATCGAGGAAATCGGCGAAAGGTCTTTATCGGACTCAGGGGACCCCGAGCCTGTCAGCACCACCTGCCATGTGTTTGCTACCACGGAAACCATGAACCTTCTCAGGGAGGGCATGCCCGAACAGCAGGTGCTCGCGTCCCACATGTTCGCTGTGTCCTGGCGGTTGTACGCTCTTATCGGACGGATATCCCCTGAAGAGGAGCTTGCCTTTACCGGGGGTCTGGCCAAGAACCCGGGTATTGTAAAAAGGCTGGAACGGGATATGAAAATGAAGGCCCTGGCGTCCGGCCATGATCCTCAACTGGCCGGAGCCATAGGGGCGGCAATCATCGCGCAGGAACAGATGTGAAGAGGGAAATGGGTAAAAAGGGAGAAAGGACGAAATAGGATCATTTAATCAAAGGAGAGTGATCAAATGGAAAAATCACAAAATGGCTATTGCATCGTTACGGAATTGAAAAAAGATATCATACTCCCCTGGGGCATACCCGGTGTTATACGGGAGGAATACGTCCCCGGCCGGAATCGCCCCATGGAGCACGTGATCTGGCTGGACGGAGAGGTCGGTCCCGGGACCTTTTATTCGGAGTGCCTGTGGCTCTTTCCGCCGGATAAGGTCCATCCCGAAGAAATGGAGAAAATGGCGAAAGAGAGAGAAATGATGAAGGATAAGGATATGAAGGTGGGACCTCAACCCCATATCCATCCCTTTGACGAACTCTTTACCTTTTTCGGGACAAATTTTGATGATCCCCATGATCTGGGGGGTGAGGTAGAATTCTGGCTGGAGGACCGGCAGTTTATCTTCGATGAAAGCTGCATGATATTGATCCCGGCCGGGATGAAGCACTGCCCGCTCAAGACAAGGAGGATAGACAAACCGATATTCCATTTCAGCCTCGGTTACTCATCGAGCTATGATCATCGTGTGATTGAAGGGAAAGGGAAATATGCCGGAGCGAAGCTGGATAAGTATTTCGTGTATCAGGACAAGCCCGGCCTTGAACTTCCCGAATGGAGACACGAGATCCCGGAGGAGATAGCCTGCAGGGTTGCCTATGTTGACGGTGAGGTTGTTCCGGACGGCAACTTCTATGCGGAAGGGCTGTGGTTCTGGCCCGGGGAAAGAAAACCGTCCCGTACAGGGGAAGAGCAGGGAATAGAACCCCACACCCATCCCTTTCCTGAACTAATCGGGTTTTTCGGCACCGATGACGGGGATATTCATGATCTGTGCGGCGAAGTGGAACTGTGGATCGACGGGAAGCAGAATATAATCGATAAAAGCTTTGTGGCCATCATCCCGGAGGGCGTAGAGCACTGTCCGTTAAGCATCAGGAAAATAGACAGGCCTATCTTCCATTTTACGGCCGGCCCGGGTAAAATGTATGCCTAATCAAAGGGAGATCCGCCTGAGCGTAAACTAAATCGGGGCTATCAGCAATCAACCGGTTGCAATGAGCCCCCCCGAGTTTTTACTCCGCCCTTATCCCTTGCCGGGAACGGTGGCCGTTGTTATTCATGGCTTCCTTTGCAGTTATTTCCTTTGACAGTGTATAGAGAGCGTATTGA
>CAYTUL010000408.1:0-4570 GCA_964441135.1 uncultured Desulfobacteraceae bacterium
GAACATGACCGATTCCTTCCAGAACCGGGTATAATACCGGTGCCAGGAGACCAGTTTTATTATATGATCGGAGTACATGTTCTCCGTACTGAAATCCAGCATGCGCGTATCCCCTTGAAAGGGCACCATCTTATTCGTGTAGATTTTAACAACCTCTTCGGCCGATCCGAACAGGGGGATCCCCCAGCGCTTGTGATTGGATGGATTGCCGCGTAACTGATCGAAACAATGCTCATTGATATCCCTGTCTCCCAGGAGCGTGCCGTAGGCCCAGTCCAGTTGCGATCGCGCTTCCTTGTGCCGCGGCAAACCCCATATGGGAAACTCAAGCCTCTCTGTTTTCAGATCACCTTTTTCACCGTCCAGGCGCCCCCATTTTTTTGCGGCCCTGACAAACCCCTCCGCCAGATTATCGCCGAATGGGTGCGTGTTTCCTTCACCGTCGTTCCGATAGGCGATCATCTTCACTAATTGCTCGGCAAACTCCAGTTCACCGTATTTTTCGAAATGCAGGGGGCAATCGATAGCTTTTCCAGCCCCCAAAACTCCCCCCATGTATAGATTCCGCAGGTAAAGCTCTCCCCACAGCATCTCGGCGGCATTCAACCCATATCTATTTAACAGATCAGCGGATCTGCGCTGAATCTCCAGGGTCCTCGCCAGAGGATAAAACACCGTGGTAAAGCAGGTCGCCTCATTACCGAGACCGTCTTCGTATCTCCCCCTGCATCCCGAATGACAGCCCAGGCAGGCCTGGGGCCTTTTTCCGATTGCGGCCATTCCCTGCATTCCCTTCGTATACAGGTTGCCCGGTACAGGGGGACTTTGAAAATCAACCGTCATGAATTTTCTTTTCAGATGATCCAGGTTAAAGGCATAGTTCTTTTTCTGCCATAACCGGGCTTGCATCAACCCTTTCGGATCGCTAACGGGGATGCTGCCGGTACCAATGACGCTGATAGCCTTAAGGTTCTTGGCACCCCAGACCGCTCCGAACCCGCCCTGGCCCGAACCGTTGCTTGCGTCATGTATGAGACAGGCTATCCGGCTCAGATTCTCACCCGCCGGGCCGATGGCCAAGACCGCCGGTCTCTGCGTGGTCCGACCCCCACCGTTTCCTCCGGGCGCGATCCAGTCCCCATAAGACCCTTTCCCGGCCACATGCTTCCAGATCCTTTTCTGGCACTCCCAGGTGTCCGTTCCCCATAATGACAGCGGACCGCAATCCTGGATTTTTACTTCACCGTTCCGAATATCGATCCACACGGGCCGGTCCGCCCTGCCCTCGATCACGATCCCGTCCCAGCCCGCTTATTTGAGCATGCCGGAAAACCGGCCCCCGAAGTTGCTACGCGTAAACCATCCCACAGGATAAGATTGTACGCCGATCCCCTGAACCTCCGTCCTTCCGGCCACGGCCGGGGCCAAAGTACCCGATAGTGGGGAGGTCATGATGGTCACCACATTGGCGGGGTCGAAGCCGTCAATACGCTTATCCCTGACCAGATCGAAAAAAATGGCCGACCCCATACCGTGCCCGCCGACCCATTGCTCATAATCCTTGGTGGGGATGGTCATGACCTTGTTCCGGGTCAGGTCCACCCTTAATATCTTTCCCATATATCCGCCCATATCCTTCTCCTTTCTGTTCGGGGTCACATTCTAACCATTAATGATTCATATTTCGAACAAAATAACGAACTGTTATTCCGGACTCAGCTTTTTCCCTGTCTGACTCTCAGCCAGTGCGGCCAGCCCGCCCACGGCCCCGATATTCATGGATTCAAGTGCCGAACTGGGCACGATGATCAGGGACCCCTTCTCCTTGAGCCCTTCAAAGAGCATGTTCATACCCCTCAGTTGCAGGGCTATGGGATTGTTGAGATATCTCTCGCTGGCCTCGGCGAATTTTTGTGAGATCTCCGTCTCCGCCGTGCCCAGGATCACCCTGGCCTGCCGTTCCCGCTCGGCCTGTGCCTGCTTGCTCATGGCATTGGAAAGGGCGCTGGGTATGATAATATCCTTGATCCCGACGCTGTTGCATGTGATCCCCCACGGGCTCGTCTGCTCATCGAGCACATGCTGGAGACTTTCGGCGATCTTCTCCCGGTGCTGGAGTAGATCAGCCAGCTCGTGTTTCCCGATGATATCCCGGAGCCCGGTCAAAGAGACGTAGGAGACGGCCCGGTCATATTCCTGTACCTCCAGGGCGGCCTTTTCCACGTCCCAGACCGTCCAGTAGACCACCGCGTCCACGGTGACCGGGACGGTATCCTTGGTCAGGGTCTGCTCGGCCCGGACGTCCGTCACCCTTAAGCGCTGGTCAATATAGTTGTCCACCCGGTCAATGATGGGGATGATAAAGAACAGGCCGGGGCCCTTGAGCCCCCTGAATTTACCCATCCTTAATACCACGGCCTTTTCCCACTGGTCGGCTATCTTTATGGCCGCGCTGATAAAAATCGCCACAAGCACACCGATGGGAGCTGCTACGATCATGCTGACCAGGGAAGGATATAGATAAAAGACAAAAAGACCATCCAGAACGATAAGGATAAAAAAGACAGTCTTGGCCATGGCGTTCATCCTTTTTATAATCTTTGTGTTCATTTCCCACCTCCTTGTATTGTTTTCAGTTTCTTCATGATGACCTGTTTGAATTTTCTTTCCCTTGCTGATTTGCTTCATAGTACGTGCACGTGCATACACACTTTTATACCGCCGAATGATATCTTCATACATTCTTTATTCCTTCATTCTTTTGAATCTTATTCAGTTCCGCAATCAGATCCTCTTCGCCGAAACCATAACTCGCAGCGATGGTAAAGAACTCCGTGCAGATGTCATGGAGCTTTTTTTTTCGCTCCTCTTCCGGAATCTCCACGTTAACCGAACCGATGAACGTGCCGGTCCCCTGCTGCGTTTCCAGGATATTCTGAATCTCCAGCTCCCTATAGGCCTTGCTTACGGTATTGAGATTCACTTTCAGCTCCACGGCCAGGGCCCTTACCGTGGGCAGTTGTTCTCCCACCTTTAATTTTCCGCTGAGAATCCCGTATCGTATCTGGTCTATGATCTGCCGGTAGAAAGGGATGCCGCTTTTCGGATCCAGTCTGAATTCAATCATTGACATGTCTCCAATCTGTAAAAATATTATTATGTTTTTTTATTGTTATATATAAATAGTACATTAAAAATATAGAAGTATATGCCGCTTGTCAAGAAAAAAATGCAATATGGTGGATTTTTATTACCGGCGAAGCCTCTTGACCCGCCATAGCCCTGAGATGGTCGAAGAGGCGACGGCGGTTGGCGAAGACGACTTTGCGGTTCAAGCTTTAAATTTGACCATCTTCGACGATATTTCCCTATATCCGGCCTGCCTTGCCGAAGCTTCGGCCTAGGCTGGTCAAATTCCTTGTCTTTACGTTGGCAACGGTAGAACCTTTTCAATTCTCACCGGTAAAACTGGAGGATTAATAACGATTTAGGGCGCGACTGCAAAATTGGTGAGTGAGGACACAAGCATACAGGAAAAGGTCAAGGAGGCGTTGGATGCGGGAGTCCATATAACGGCTTGTAAGGCATGTACGGATCAATTTAATGCATGGTTCCCCCACCGTCCACGACCAGGGTCTGTCCGGTACTGAACTGGTGCTCGGATAAAAAGAACAGGACCGCCCGGGCAATATCAACGGGTTGCCCCACCCTTCGAAGGGGAAGCATCTTTTTGGCCATTTCGATGGACTCCGGCGGTGTGTAGTCGTGCATGGGGGTCAAGGTCAATCCCGGGGCAACACAGTTGACACAGATATTGTAGGGACCCAGCTCGCCGGCCATGGATTTTGTCATGACCATAATCCCCGCCTTGGATGCGCAGTAGGCCACAGTCCCGAACCCCCCGGAAAAGCCCGTTGTTGAGCTCAGATTTACTATTCTGCCGAATTTCTGCTTCATCATGGATGGAGCGACGGCTTTTATGCAGTGATACTGGCCCACAAGGTTCACACCAAGGATTCTTTCCCAGTCAGAATCATCGAGTTCCAGCACCGAGTACCTTTTACCCGACCTATCTATCTTTTCAATACCGGCATTGTTGATAAGGAGGTCTATCCGGCCGAAATATTTTAAGGTTTCGGCAACCATATTCTGGGTTTCTTCCCAGACAGAGACATCCGTCCTCACCGTGATGACATGTTCGTTTACAGGCAGAATTTCATCCTTTACCTTCTCAATGGATTCGTTTCGAATTCCCGCAAGGACAACCTTTGCACCCGATTTAGCTAATTCCATGGCCGTTACCCTTCCGATGCCTTTTCCCGCCCCGGTCACAATCGCCACTTTGCCTTTAAGACTCATTCTCATCCCTCCCTGTTCGTTACGGCCCTAACATGGGGTCCCTTATCAGAAGAGTATCACATTCCGTAACACCTCGCCCTTTTCCGACAAGGCAATGGCCTCGTTGATCCGGTCCAAGGGATACTTTTCTGAAACCAGTTCATCTAACTTCAGGCGTCCAACCTGATACAGCTCAATCAGGTTGGGTATATCTACCCTGATTCTGCTGGCC
>CAYTUL010000409.1:0-4556 GCA_964441135.1 uncultured Desulfobacteraceae bacterium
CATCATGGAGTATCAGATGGATCCTGTGCAAGCCGCGGAAGTGGCAAAGGAAGCCGGTGTCAAGAAGCTTGTGCTGGCCCACATTGTCCCGCCGATTACCAACATTATCCTTAAAAGGATGTTCATGAAAGGAGTCGGTGATGTATTCGACGGAGAGGTCGTGATGGGAGAAGACGGGATGACCTTTACGCTTGATCCCAAGAGCTCGAGCTAAAGGAAATCACCTATCAGAGGTCTTCTATGATCGGGGTAAGATATCAAAGGTGTGAAAGACTTTCCCTTCAGGAATTCCCGTGTCCGGTGTGACAAAATGAACCGTCAAGGACTCCTCTTTCACATCCACCAAGATAAAGCCGAAAGGTGTCCAGTATTTCTCATATCCCGTGATTTTGCGGTCAAATTTCCATGGTGCTCCCGCGCTGCCCACACAAACATAATGGATGCCGTCTACCGGGATATCCGTGAATACATGATCATGTCCATAAAAAAGGGCCTGGACATGATACTGCTTCATCCACTGATGGATCTGGGCCTGTTCGCCAATCTTTGCCGCACGACCCCCGCCCCGGCCGTATCTGGAGTTGACATCATCACCGCCGTTTCCACCAACAGTATGGTGAATAAAAATCAATTTCCATTTGGCCTTGGATGCCTTGAGCCGTTCATGGAGCCACGCCTTCTGTCTTTCTCCCAATGTCCAGTCATCGGGTTTTCCGATGGGGGATTCCAAGGTGTGGTCGCTTAATGTATAGCCCGTGACATCGAGGACGAGAAAGAGGGCGTCCCCCCAGGTAAAACCGTAATAGTCCCTGAATTCTCCCCCTCCCTCCGGATAGGTATCCGGGCCGGGTGTGGGAATGAAGGCCCTTCGTGCCTCCCGGGCCCAGGCCCGTTCTTTTTGTGGATGCCACCCGTTTTCTCCCTCCCAGTTGCCGATTACATTGAAAATAGGTATGGAGGAGGGCAGTTTTCCAAGGCCATGACGCAGGTGTACGTAAAGGACAGGACCGAACCGCTTTTCGGTCATGGGACCGCCGTGTGACGTAAATGTCTGGATATTGTCTCCGAGCATGAGGGCGAAATCCGGACTTCTGGGTAGAATCGTCGCACCGATCCCCGAGAGTATTTCCTGCCTTTCCCGGTCAAAGGGGGTAATATGTGAATCCGACATTATAGCAAAGGAAAAGGGCGAGGCATTCGACCGCTGAGTACGGAAGCCCGCCTCCCAGGCGATCTGAAATCGATCGCTATCAGCCTCCCGTAGGAAAAGCTCATATTGGTATTCAGATGAAGGTGTAAGGGAATCGAGTATGATCTCCTTTGGCGACAGGGCACCGATTCTAAATTCCCCGGTTCTTTGCCATGAGGTCTTTCCCTTGTTTCCCTTTTCTCCATAGGTAAGGTAACCGGTGATGGGCCGCTCTCCCGCGACGATATTGACGGTTATGGATCTTTGAGTGGGTCTGCCGAGAAAGGGCGGGACAAGGAAGGGATCTGTTATTTTATCCGAGTCCTCGGCCCAGGCTCTGACCGACCATAATAAATTGGGGGAAAGCACCCCGGCACCCATTAGTGCCGCTTTTCTCAGAAAATCTCGCCTCGAAATAGGATCCATAGATGATACTACCCAGAGAAAGGAAGGTCCTGACCATATCGGGTATGATCAGGACCGGTATAGGGGATTATTACTTTTTCTCTTGCATACTTGTTTTATAGATTTCATAAAACTGGGGGCAATCCGTTAACGGCTTTTTATTGCTGAGATCCTTTCCTTTCAGACCGGGATAGTCCGCCCCGTAGCGGTAGGACCTGTGAATCATATTAAACATGCCGTTGTGCATGTCGCCATCTTCAAAGAAACAATGCATCTTGCCCAGGCGTACAGGGCTTACAAAATCCCACACTACCTCACCTTTCTGGGTCACCTCGAACAGATGCCCGCCATGGGTGGATGTTACGTGTACGTTTCCGTTAGGCAGCCTTTGTGCGGCTCCCTGGCGGTAGGAATAAAAACTATTGGGCGTCTTGGTCTCGTACTCCCAGACGATTTTACTTGTTGTAATATCGACTTCTACTACCGCAGAGCGGTTGCCCTCTGCACGTTCGGAGCCGTTATCGAACAACTGTACACGATTTTTGCCCAGCCAAGTGGCATTGTGTTCCCCGAAGACCTTCTGGTCGCCATTATCTAACCAGGTAGGCCTCCTTCCCTGCCCATAGGCGCTGGGATTACCCCATCGATAGAGCATGTCGCCGGTCTTGTGATCGATAATATAAAATTCACTGAAATTACGTGAGTTCAGAAGAAGCCAGTCATTCTCCGGAATGTACTCGCAAGTGTTAAAGTGGGTCCAGTCGAATTCGCCATAGAGGGGGCCCACCGTAAACGGCAGGTGGTAATTAATATCGAATTGGTTGGGGCCTGTGCCGATATGATCCCATACATGCCATTCCCATATTGTATTCCCGGACTTATCAACCTCTCTCACGAAATCTACCCAGAACCCGGTATGGCGCAACCCTCTATCAAAAACTGATGTAGGGATCGTTTTGGGGTCACGACCTTTGGCTATGGCGTCATCGATGCTCTTGTATTCCCAGCCCAGGAGTAGTGTGTTTCCATTGGGCATACGATCAAAGCAATGGTGCTGAACTTCGGTGGGAGTAAGCATCTTATACTCCCATACGACCTTTCCGTCCCAGTCGATCTCCTGGACAATGCCGGCTGTTCCGCCGATCGCGCAAGGGCCACCTTTTGGTACCCCCCCCCGTAAAAGATTACCATTGGGTAGGAGCATCGCATAGAAACCGGGGGTATATTCCGATTCCCATTTGTGGACCAGGTTCCCTTCCATATCGATAAGATATGTGGTCTTACAACCAATCATGGGAGCAAACAGGGTATAACCGCCATAGGATTTCTCCGAGTCGTATTTGAGAACCCCTGTCGGACCGACTATGGCTTCATAGGCATTGGCCGTCACAGAAAAGATCCCAATAACGCACAAAACAAAAAATAAACTCATGATTATCTTCTTCATTTTTTGCACCTCCTTAGAAATCTTTTTCAATTTGTGAGTTCATTAACCTCCCAACAGGATACATTACCGAATGATTCTTCACCTCCTTTCTCCTCGAAAAAACGCAATAGTTCCACCCCAATAGCTGAATTGTTATGAAAAAACTTTATAGGTCCTCCAGAATGCCGGGGACATATGGACATCTCCCGGTAGTGTCGGCTCCCTCGGCCACGTCAAGGGTTTTGTACCCTTGACAAAATAGATGTTCGGCTTTGTATCGACTTTGGGGTTGAACACCTGCACCAGCCCGCCTTTTTTTACGAGACGGCTCACCTCACTTTCGGGATCGTTGAGATCGCCGAAAACACGGGTCCTTGTAGGACAGGTCACCACGCAGGCCGGTTCGAGGCCTTGCTTAATACGATGCCGGCAAAAATCGCACTTATCGACGATGTGCTTTACCGGATGGCGGAAGCGAGCCCCGTAAGGACAGGCAGGGACACAATTTCCGCAATTAATGCACAAATCCGGATTGATCACAACGAGCCCGTTTTTGGCTTTATAAGTTGCTCCCGGAACCGGGCATGCCGCCACGCAGGAGGGCTCATCGCACTGCATACAATTGGCGGGTTGAAAATAGAACGGCATGCTCGATTCTCCCTTCGTCTCTTTTATCCAATCCCGGGTGTAGTCAGGTGGAACGCCGTTTTCGAGCTGGCATGAAACGATACATGCCTTGCAGTTCAGACACCTGGAAGTATCGATCACCATGGCATATTTAGGCCCCATAAACCTTTTACTCCTCCTCCCCGGCTTTATCGGGTGCCTTTAACGTGAGAGATTTAAACCGTCCGCCGACCTCAATGGGGTCACCGGCATAGCCCAGGGCCTTGAAGTTGATATAGTCGGTCCGGCCGATGAGTGTGCCTGCGCCAAAACCCTCCTTCACAAGGTCCCTGAAATCGATTCCCTTACGGGCAAGGGACTTGAAATCAATACCCGGCCGCGTCTCATGACAGCGTCCGCAGGATTGCTCACCGGCAAGGCCCGGGTGACACAGTGAACAGGAAAGAGCCTGCTCCTTGGGGAGGACCTCATGATTGAGCCCCTGGTAAGTAAGCGTTTCAACAAATTTATATTTTCCGCTGTACTTCAGCCCGGAAAGATCCGCCCCTTCCCGGGCCGCCCTGTTCCAGTCCCCATCCTGCCAGAACCCCTTCCACAGCTTGGCCGGTACCAGGAAACGATAAACCGAATCGCTAATTTGTTTGCCCGAGACGATCTTGAAAGGATAGATCCTGGAATCAGGATCTGTTCGACTCCCTTCCTGTGTGACCAATTCCGTCACGCCACCCCCGTTGACGGGGTCTCCGATGAGGTAACGCCCGGCCTTGCCATTATACCATCGATAGGCAGGTTTTATGGTTTCCTTCCAGGTAAGACTCCCATACTCCTTTTTATTAATTGTCATTCGCGCCGGGGTCTTGGAGTCTTTCGTCTCTTTTCCCGCAGTGGACCAGTCCCAACGGGTCAGTG
>CAYTUL010000410.1:0-4546 GCA_964441135.1 uncultured Desulfobacteraceae bacterium
TTATCTTCCCATGCATCCGGATGACGTCAGAGAAGTAAACGAACTTTCGGAACTCGCACCGGCTTCTCTTTAACCATGCCCCATCTCCCATCCAGTCCGTAATCAACTGGATCTGCCAGGCGTGCCTTTGAAATCCCACATCATATTGGTATGGGAGCCCCTGAGCCCGCGCCGCCTCGCGGTTGTAATGGACGGCATATATGGGTTCAAGAGCATAACTCGCAGGATCACGAAAGGCCCAGTTGGGGTGGCGACGATAGAACTTTAAAGCAGCACTATTTGCCGCGAGCCTTGGAATGGGGGCTCCTCCTCCTACAAGAAACGCGATCTCGTCCGTCATTGTGACAGGGCCTTTGACCAGGGGGCCCACCTCCTGGCCAATCTCCGCCTCATCCCAGTAAAGTGTATCAGCTCCCCTCCTATTCTCGGTGAGTACCTCTTCCTCGATCTTTGCCAGTTCTTCTTCCGTCCAGGGATGAGGAAGCTGAATGTGACGGTACTTGCCTTTCTTTCTGGCCTTTACCCTTTCAAAGTGGGTTACCTCCCATGTAATCTTGGCCACCAGATCACTATGCTGGTTTGTGTAGAGATTATCATTGCGCTCAATTGCAGTTCTTTCGGCAAAACGGCTTTTTTTCGGCCCCTCAATAGCGACGCATATCATCTCCGGCATAATTTTATCGTTCCTAAGAATCGGTTGATAAAAGTGGATGTCACTGGAACTGTGAAAACCTCCAACACCGCGGAAACCATACTGGATACCGGAAAACACGCTGAAGATCCATGAGGGTGGAGCGACGATGGTACCATAGGGTGAATTTCTGGCATATTCCTCGTCAATCCATAGTGCGTTGCCATCCCCGATACCTTCCGCGTATTTTAATATGGCTATCCGGGTTGCCTCTTCATTATTTACAGCGTGCGCAATACGAAATCTGGTCCCGATAAGCTTTCTCACATCTTCAAGCATTTCATCTGTAATCTTGGCTTCGGGCATTCTTACCGTATTTCCCGCCATAAAAATCCTCCCTGCATACTCCCCCTAATCCTTTAATTTGAATCCCTCTTCCCTATCGAGTTTCTCCCTGTATAAACTTTTAAGTTTCGCCTTGTCTATCTTACCAGCGGCGTTTTTTGGAAGCTCATCCATAAAATCGACAGACCTGGGTTTTTTATAACCTGCCAGCCTGGATTTACAGAATTCGATCAAATCCGGCTCCCTTACTTTCCCCACTGCGTCCGAATGGATTACGACCACGGCCTTGATTGCTTCACCCCATTCCTGATCCGGGATCCCAATGACGGTCGCTTCTCTCACTGCCGGGTGCTGATAAAGGATCTCTTCCACCTCTCGACTTGCCACATTTTCGCCCCCCGTGATGATGACGTCTTTCTTTCTGTCAACGACGAAGACGTAGCCGTCTTCATCCCTGTAGCCTAGATCCCCGGTATGAAACCATCCGTCTTTGAACACCTCTGCGGTTTCCTCAGGCATCTTCCAGTAACCATGGGTGATATTGTCTCCTCGACCAATAATCTCTCCAACCTTTCCGGTGGGCAATGCATTCCCCTTCTCGTCAACGATGTTGACTTCTACGTTCATGGCGTCCTTTCCAACGGAGCCAAGTTTGGTTGCCATGGGCCCTTCTAGGGCATGGTCAGTAGTTGGGAAGGAAAGGAGATTGCCGCTCGCTTCAGTGCACCCCAGACTGTTATAGAAACGATGAGGACCCAGCACTTTCATGGCTTTTTTAAGCTGCTCAAGAGGAATGGGAGCCCCCGCGTACATGATAAGTCTCAGGCTTTCCAGATTGTATACTGGAAGATTTGGATGAGTCACGATACGAATGAGCATGGTCGGCACCAAATTCAAAAACGTAACCTTTTCCGCGTCAATCGTTCTCAGCATGGTTTCCACGGCAAAACTCGACATCAGGATTGTTGTTCCTCCTCTGTACACCTGAGACATAGTCGGCCACAGGCCGCCATTGTGAAAAAGAGGCATGACAAGTACAGTAATATCCTCGTGAACGATTTTTAGCTCAAGACACATGGTGTTTGTATTGGACATGATATTGCCATGGGAGGTAACGACTCCTTTTGGTACTCCTGTAGCTCCACTCGTATACATGATCAACGCTATGTCATTCAGGGTCAATTTCTGCTTGGGTTCTTCGTCTGACGCTTCATTGAGGATTGTTTCATAGGAGAGCACATCACCGGCGGTATTCCCAGTAGAGATAAACCATCTCACCGCCGGTGTTGTATTCCGCATATTATTGACGGTTTCCTCTAGGGCTTCTGTGTAAATAAGTGCGGCCGTATCTGAATGATTCAGGATATAGGCAGCCTCATCACCGGAAAAGCGGGCATTGACCGGAACACTTACAAATCCGCATTTTGCGAGGGCGAAATAGTATTCGACAAATTCATGACAATTGTTCCCCATGAATGCTACCTTATCACCCTTCTTCAATCCCAGGCGTAATAGACCGTTCGCAAGCCGGTTTACCCTTCTATTCACCTCATCATATGTGAACCTCAAAGGATCTTCAATAATGGCCGTTTTCCGGCTATATAGTTTTGCACTCCTGCGCAGCATGTCACCAATCAATATCATATCTTTCCCTATTGTGGCTTATCGTCTGAAGTCCTATGGCATCATCCATTAAAAGTTTTTATTTTTTTCCCTCTCTCTTAACTGTTTTCTCTGAATCTTTCCGTCCGGGGTCTTGGGCAATGCGCCGATAAACTCGATCTCTCTTGGATATTCATGTTTACTCAATCGGTCTTTAACAAAGGATTTAATCTCCTCTTTCAGCTCCTCATTCGGTGCGTATCCCTTCTTTAGAACGATGACGGCCTTCACGATATCACCGCTTTCTTTTTTTGGGCTTGCAATAACCGCATTCTCTTCTACCGCCGGATGCTTGTTGATAATATCTTCCACCTCGATGGGGCCGATCGTATAACCGGAAGATATGATCACATCGTCAATTCGGGAAACATACCAGAGGTAGCCGTCTTTATCCATGTACGCACTATCTCCGATCTTGAACCACCGGTTGTTTCTCCACAGTGCCACCTGACCTACGATCCCCGATGGGACTTCCTTACCATGTTCATCCAAGATGCCGACTTTCACACCACCAACCATGGGTTTGCCTAGGCTGCCGGGTTTCACTACCCAATTCTCGAAGGCCACAAAGTCCATTGCAATGGGACCCGCCTCGGTCGTCCCATACTGCACATAGGGATAAATACCCCATATCCGATGAATCGTCTCTATGAGCTCTTCCGGCATCACCTCACCAGTGTAAATGACCTTCTTCAGCTTCACTTTATATTCTTTCACCTTTGGCGATTCCATGATCAGCCGATAATGAGAAGAAATGGCGGCCATATTAGTTACTCCCCATTCCTGAAGCGCTTCAAGGGCCCTTTCCGGATCGAATTTACCTGAAAGTGTTCCTATGGCTTTGCCATGGATCAACGGAGCAATGGTTCCGTACCATATGCCATGTCCCCAGCCGGGTGATGAAGGGCAGAAATAGGTATCATCCTGCGTCAGTCCATTACCCAACTTCATAACAACCCCGACCAAAGAAATGGCTCCATGGCGGTAAAGAATCGACTTGGGCGTACCTGTGGTCCCGCTGGAGAACTGCATCATACACGGAGTATGAATATCCGTTTTCCATGCATACTTATCGCTCAGAGTTTCCAGCTCGGCCAGCAGATCATCGGCCACGATAACACGCAGATGGAGCTTTTTAGCAAGGTCTGGATCAATATATTTTACCATATCCCGAGTAGTTATTATCGCCTTTGCATCCGACTTCTCCAACCTGAAATGAATAGCCTCGGGTCCGAAAAGAGGAAAGCACATGACCGCGACGGCTCCTCTACGGAAGGTGCCCATCATGGTTACGTATAGTTCAATAGAAGGATAAAGAAGGATAGCGACCTTGTCCCCAAAGGCGATACCTTTTTTTTCCAGATAGTTGGCAAAACGAGAAGAGTAAGTAGAGAATAGACTAAAAGAATATTTCTCGGTCCTCCCGTCAGCATACTTAATTCGTATAGCAGTATCATCCGGTGGATGACGATCAATACATTCATGGGCAATATTGAATTTTTCTTTGGATCCATCATAAAGCTCCCACCGCTCACTCCATCTGAATTTTTCCATTGCTTCTTCATAGGTCTTATAGTCAAGTGACATATCGCGTCCTTGTATCTCTGATCTGCCGTCTATTGGATGCGTGTTATGGCCTTTTTCATAATCCTTAAGGCCTTTCCGGAATCAATCCGCGATAATAACCCCATGGCATAGAGTACATAGGAGCCGTCGATATAAAGGCCTGCTTCCCTAGGCCTGAGAACCTGGGGGGAATCGGCATTGAAGAGAAGTTTCTTCAGAATATTATCCGGATTCCGTGAAAAAACAAGGGGACCGCCCGTGCCCACCACACTGGAGACGTCAGAGAGATCTTTACCCTCTTGAACAGCCAACTCTCCCGTTACACCCATGACCATCTTGATC